>NZ_JAEHBQ010000016.1:0-125653 GCF_016483555.1 Bacillus cereus group sp. N14 | reverse complement strand
GATCAGGTTGATAGGTTCGAGGTGGAAGCATGGTGACATGTGGAGCTGACGAATACTAATAGATCGAGGACTTAACCATATAATATGAAGCAATGTTATCTAGTTTTGAAGGAATATGCCTTCATAGTTTGGTGATGATGGCAGAGAGGTCACACCCGTTCCCATACCGAACACGGAAGTTAAGCTCTCTAGCGCCGATGGTAGTTGGGACCTTGTCCCTGTGAGAGTAGGACGTCGCCAAGCAAAAACCTAAGTCGATTCGACTTAGGTTTTTTTGTGTTTATTTTTATGTATCACCTGTTAAAATTCATAAATTTAGTAATCTTAAAGAATGAAAATGAGGCTATTTAAAGTACTAGCAATGATTTTTTATTTTCTAGGTTTTCCGAGTGTTCCTAAAATAATCTCTATGATAGGAAACGTTATTTCTACCACAAGTATATATTTTAAAAAGTGGGATGATATAAATAAGTATTCAATCATTATTGTCTTCCTTATAAAATGAATATAAACGATATGCTTTATATTAAAGCATACGAAATAAGTATACAAACCGTTATGTGTACAATAGATCTCTAGAAATATATATTCTAATTTCTTATCCTTCTTGCATATAGTTACAATTATTCTTTTGAATATAACTAAAACACGAACGTTATTGGTGAGTAATAAAAAAACATTCGATTATTTGTTGACATTGTTTATGAAATATTGTTAATATAGCCATAGAAAGAATAATATATAAGACCTCATATAATCGCGGGGATATGGCCTGCAAGTCTCTACCTAACGACCGTTATTCGTTAGACTATGAGGGAAAGTCACTCGGTATTTTTCTATTCACAAGGGATACGTATGCCTGAGTAGAGCGCTTTCTCTCATAGTAAAAGAGAAACTGTTCTATTTCAGGCTTTTTTTATTTGAATCGGGGGGATTCTAATATGAAATCACTAGTTGGAGTCATAATGGGAAGCACGTCAGACTGGGAAACAATGAAATATGCTTGTGACATTTTAGATGAATTAAATATACCGTATGAGAAAAAAGTTGTATCTGCTCATCGGACTCCGGATTATATGTTTGAATATGCAGAGACGGCTCGTGAACGTGGGTTGAAAGTTATTATTGCTGGAGCTGGTGGCGCAGCGCATTTACCAGGAATGGTTGCAGCGAAGACGAATCTTCCTGTAATTGGAGTTCCAGTTCAATCAAAAGCGTTAAACGGCTTAGATTCATTATTATCCATCGTCCAAATGCCAGGAGGGGTTCCAGTTGCAACTGTTGCAATTGGTAAGGCTGGTTCAACAAATGCTGGTTTACTTGCTGCACAAATACTTGGATCATTCCATGATGATATACATGATGCATTAGAATTGAGAAGAGAAGCGATTGAAAAAGATGTGCGCGAAGGTAGTGAGCTAGTATGACGAGAATCATTTTACCTGGAAAAACAATCGGCATTATTGGAGGCGGCCAGCTAGGAAGAATGATGGCATTGGCAGCTAAGGAGATGGGATATAAAATTGCTGTTTTAGATCCTACAAAAAATTCACCATGTGCACAAGTTGCTGATATTGAAATTGTTGCACCATATGACGATTTAAAAGCAATTCAGCATTTAGCGGAGATTAGTGATGTTGTCACATATGAATTTGAGAATATTGATTATAGATGTTTACAATGGCTTGAAAAACATGCTTACTTACCGCAAGGCAGTCAGTTGTTAAGTAAAACACAAAATCGTTTTACAGAAAAGAATGCGATTGAGAAAGCTGGGCTACCAGTAGCAACGTATAGATTAGTTCAAAATCAAGATCAGCTTACTGAAGCAATTACTGAGTTATCATATCCTTCCGTCTTGAAAACGACGACAGGCGGATATGATGGGAAAGGTCAAGTTGTTTTAAGAAGTGAGGCTGACGTTGATAAAGCTCGAGAGCTTGCGAATGCAGCAGAGTGTATTTTAGAGAAATGGGTGCCTTTTGAAAAAGAAGTATCAGTTATTGTGATTCGTAGTGTAAGTGGTGAAACGAAAGTGTTTCCGGTAGCGGAAAATATTCATGTAAATAACATTTTGCATGAATCTATCGTTCCAGCTCGCATTACAGAAGAACTTTCTCAAAAAGCAATTGCTTATGCAAAAGTGCTCGCGGATGAACTAGAACTTGTGGGAACACTAGCGGTAGAGATGTTTGCTACAGCTGATGGTGAGATTTACATTAATGAATTAGCACCAAGACCTCACAATTCAGGACACTATACACAGGATGCATGTGAAACGAGTCAATTCGGTCAACATATTCGAGCAATCTGTAATTTACCTCTTGGAGAAACAAATTTGTTAAAACCAGTTGTCATGGTAAACATTTTAGGCGAACATATAGAAGGGGTCCTAAGACAAGTGAATAGATTAACCGGGTGCTATTTACACTTGTATGGAAAAGAAGAAGCAAAAGCGCAGCGGAAAATGGGGCATGTTAATATTTTAAATGATAATATTGAAGTCGCTCTAGAAAAAGCGAAGAGTTTGCATATTTGGGACCATCAAGAACAACTGTTGGAGGGAAAAAGATGATTAGTCGTTATACACGCCCAGAAATGGGTGCAATTTGGACGGAAGAGAACAAATTTAAAGCGTGGTTAGAAGTTGAGATTTTAGCTTGTGAAGCATGGGCTGAGCTTGGCGATATTCCAAAAGAAGATGTTAAAAAAATTCGTGAGCATGCATCATTTGATATTGATCGTATTTATGAAATTGAAAAAGAGACACGTCATGATGTAGTTGCATTCACTCGTGCTGTATCAGAAACACCAACATTAGGTGAGGAACGTAAATGGGTTCATTACGGTTTAACATCTACAGACGTAGTAGATACAGCGTTATCTTACATCTTAAAACAAGCGAATGAAATCATATTAAAAGACTTAGAGAACTTTGTAAGCATTTTAGCTAACAAAGCGAAAGAGCATAAATACACGATCATGATGGGAAGAACACACGGTGTTCATGCAGAACCAACAACATTTGGTTTAAAACTTGGTCTTTGGTATGAAGAAATGAAACGTAACGTAGAGCGTTTCAAACAAGCTGCTGATACAGTTCGCGTTGGTAAATTATCTGGTGCGGTTGGTACATACGCAAATATCGATCCATTCGTAGAAAAGTATGTTTGTGAAAACTTAGGATTAGAAGCAGCACCAATTTCAACACAAACATTGCAACGTGATCGCCATGCTCATTACATGTCAACACTTGCACTAATCGCAACATCTATTGAAAAGATGGCAGTTGAGATTCGTGGTTTACAAAAGAGTGAAACACGTGAAGTTGAAGAAGCTTTCGCAAAAGGCCAAAAAGGTTCTTCTGCAATGCCACATAAACGTAATCCAATTGGATCAGAAAATATGACTGGTTTAGCTCGTGTTATCCGCGGTTATATGATGACAGCTTATGAGAATGTTCCATTATGGCATGAGCGTGATATTTCTCACTCTTCGGCAGAACGCGTAATTTTACCAGATGCTACAATCGCATTAAATTACATGCTAAATCGCTTTGGTAATATCGTTAAAAACTTAACTGTATACCCAGAGAATATGAAACGCAATATGACAAGAACATACGGCTTAATTTATTCTCAGCGTGTAATGCTTACATTAATCGACAAAGGTATGGTACGTGAAGAAGCTTATGATATCGTACAGCCTAAAGCGATGGAAGCTTGGGAAACACAAGTACAATTTAAAGAGCTTGTAGAAGCTGATGAGCGTATTACGAGCAAGTTATCACAAGAAGAAATTAATGAATGCTTCAACTATGAGCATCATATGCAACACGTTGATACAATCTTTGAACGCCTTGGGTTAAACGAAGCGTAAAATTTCATATGGCACAGAATAGAGTCATTCTGTGCCATTCTTTATAAAAACATTATTCACATTTTTCAAACTACAGGGGGCTTGCGAAATGCAAAAGCTAGAATTGCTGTATGAAGGTAAGGCAAAAAGAATTTATCGTACAGAATCAGCAGATATGGTTTGGGTAGAGTACAAAGATAGTGCGACTGCTTTCAATGGGGAGAAAAAAGAGACGATTACAGGAAAAGGTCGTTTGAACAATGAGATTACAACTTTATTGTTCAGAAAGTTACAAGAAGTAGGAATAAAAACACATTTCGTAGAGAAGTTATCTGAAACAGAGCAACTTGTTAAAAAAGTGAGTATTATTCCTCTAGAAGTTGTCACAAGAAATGTAATTGCAGGAAGTCTTTCAAAACGATTAGGAATGGAAGAGGGAACTGTACTTGCAGAACCAATCGTAGAATTTTACTTCAAAGATGATGATTTAGGAGATCCGCTTGTAACGGAAGATCATATTCGTGTATTAAACGTTGCATCACCAGAGCAAGTAAGCGTATTACGAGATATGGCTCTACAAATCAATCAAGTGTTGATTGATCATTTCGCAAGCTGTCGTGTAAGATTAGTAGATTTTAAATTAGAGTTTGGTGTAACAGATGAAGGGGAAATCATTTTAGCGGATGAAATTTCACCAGATACTTGCCGTTTATGGGATGAAACGAGCAATGAAAAATTTGATAAAGACGTATTCCGTCGTGACCTTGGAAATTTAACAGAAGCTTATGAAGAGATTTTAAAACGTTTAGGGGGAATTTCACATGTATAAAGTTAAGGTATATGTAACGTTAAGAGAAAGTGTATTAGATCCACAAGGAACAGCAGTAAAAGGGGCACTTCATAGTCTTTCGTTCACAGAAGTACAAGACGTTCGAATCGGAAAATATATGGAATTAACAATTGATAAATCAGTATCTGACCTTGATGCAAAGGTAAAAGAAATGTGTGAAAAACTATTAACAAACGTTGTAATGGAAGACTTCCGTTATGAAGTTGAGGAGGTTGTCGCACAGTGAAATTTGCAGTCATAGTATTCCCAGGTTCGAACTGTGATGTCGATATGTTCCATGCAATTAAAGATGAGCTTGGTGAAGAAGTAGATTACGTTTGGCACGATAGAGAGAATTTAGATGAATATGATGCAATTTTACTACCTGGTGGATTCTCTTACGGTGACTATTTACGTTGTGGTGCTATTTCTCGCTTCGCGAATGCAATGAAAGCAGTGCAAAAAGCTGCTGAGCAAGGAAAGCCGATTTTAGGTGTATGTAATGGATTCCAGATTCTTGTTGAATCAGGATTACTACCAGGAGCGTTAATGAGAAATGAAAACTTAAAATTTATGTGCCGAACAGTTCAGCTGCGTGTTGAAAATAATGAAACGATGTTTACATCACAATATGAAAAAGATGAAGTAATCAATATTCCAATTGCGCATGGTGAGGGGAACTACTATTGTGATGAAGAGACTCTTAAACAATTAGAAGAGAATAATCAAATCGCATTCCGTTACGTAGAAAACCCGAATGGAAGCGTTTCAGATATTGCTGGTATTGTAAATGAAAAAGGAAATGTACTTGGTATGATGCCACACCCAGAGCGTGCTGTAGATGAATTACTTGGCGGTGCTGAAGGGTTAAAAGTCTTTCAATCTATCTTAAAACAGTGGAGGGAAACATATGTCGTTAATGCTTGAACCAAATCCAACACAAATTAAAGAAGAGCGCATATATGCGGAAATGGGGCTAACAGACGAAGAGTTTGCCATGGTTGAAAAGATTTTAGGCCGTCTGCCAAATTATACAGAAACAGGATTATTCTCTGTTATGTGGTCTGAACATTGCAGTTATAAAAATTCAAAACCAGTACTTCGAAAATTCCCAACAACAGGTGAGCGCGTTCTGCAAGGACCTGGGGAAGGTGCTGGAATTGTAGATATCGGTGATAATCAAGCGGTTGTATTTAAAATGGAAAGTCATAACCATCCTTCTGCTATTGAACCATATCAAGGAGCAGCAACAGGCGTTGGTGGTATTATCCGTGACGTATTCTCTATGGGAGCACGCCCGGTAGCTCTATTAAACTCACTTCGCTTCGGTGAATTACAGTCACCACGTGTGAAATATTTATTCGAAGAAGTAGTGGCAGGGATTGCAGGATACGGTAACTGTATCGGCATTCCGACTGTTGGCGGCGAAGTACAGTTTGATCCATGTTATGAAGGAAATCCACTTGTAAATGCAATGTGCGTAGGCTTAATTAATCATGAAGATATTAAAAAGGGGCAAGCGCACGGTGCTGGAAATACAGTAATGTACGTAGGAGCATCAACTGGTCGTGACGGTATTCACGGTGCAACATTCGCATCTGAAGAGTTATCTGAAAGCTCAGAAGCGAAGCGTCCAGCAGTTCAAGTAGGAGATCCATTTATGGAGAAACTTCTTATTGAAGCTTGCTTAGAACTTATTCAGTCGGATGCACTTGTTGGAATTCAAGATATGGGTGCAGCTGGTTTAACATCATCTTCTGCAGAAATGGCAAGTAAAGCAGGTATGGGTATTGAAATGTACTTAGATGATGTACCACAGCGCGAAACAGGAATGACACCATATGAAATGATGCTATCTGAATCACAAGAACGTATGTTAATCGTTGTGAAAAAGGGTAGAGAGCAAGAAATAGTAGATTTATTTGAGAAGTATGGTCTTGCAGCCGTTACGATGGGGAAAGTAACGGAAGACAAAATGCTTCGCTTATTCCATAAAGGTGAAAAGGTAGCTGAAGTACCAGCAGATGCTCTTGCGGAAGAAGCACCAATTTATCATAAGCCATCAAAAGAAGCAGCATACTTTGCTGAATTCCAGGCAATGAAAATGGAAACACCAAAAGTAGAAAATTATAAAGAAACGTTATTCGCTCTATTACAACAACCGACGATTGCAAGTAAAGAGTGGGTTTATGATCAATATGATTATCAAGTTCGCACAAGCACAGTTGTTACACCAGGTTCAGATGCAGCAGTTGTACGTGTACGCGGTACAGAAAAAGGGTTAGCAATGACGACAGATTGTAATTCTCGCTATATTTATTTAGATCCAGAAGTGGGCGGTAAAATTGCAGTAGCAGAGGCAGCACGTAATATCGTATGTTCTGGGGGAGAGCCACTTGCAATTACAGATTGCTTAAACTTCGGTAATCCAGAAAAACCAGAAATCTTCTGGCAAATTGAGAAATCAGTAGATGGTATGAGTGAAGCTTGTCGTACATTACAAACGCCAGTTATCGGCGGAAACGTATCAATGTATAACGAACGTAGTGGTGAAGCTGTATATCCAACACCGACAGTTGGGATGGTTGGACTTGTACACGATTTAAAACATGTAACAACACAAGAGTTCAAGCAAGCTGGCGATTTAGTTTATGTAATTGGAGAGACGAAAGCTGAGTTTGGTGGAAGTGAATTACAGAAAATGATTCACGGCAAAATTTTCGGTCAATCACCAAGCATCGATCTAGACGTAGAATTAAAGCGCCAAAAACAAGTATTAGAAGCAATTCAAGCTGGCCTTGTTCAATCTGCTCATGATGTTGCAGAAGGTGGTTTAGCAGTTGCAATTACTGAAAGTGCAATTGGTGCAAAAGGTTTAGGTGCTACTGTGAAATTAGACGGAGAAGCAACAGCAGCATTATTCGCTGAATCACAATCGCGCTTCGTTATAACTGTAAAACGTGAAAATAAAGAAGCGTTCGAGAAAGCGGTAGAAGCAATTCAAGTTGGAGAAGTGACAAATACAAATGAAGTAACAATTCATAATGAAGAAAATGAAGTATTACTTACAGCAAATGTAGATGAAATGAGAAAGGCTTGGAAAGGGGCAATCCCATGCTTGCTGAAATAAAGGGGTTAAATGAAGAATGTGGCGTTTTCGGAATTTGGGGGCATGAAAATGCAGCACAAGTTTCGTACTACGGATTGCATAGTTTACAGCACCGTGGACAAGAAGGCGCAGGCATCGTCGTAAATAATGGTGAGAAAATCGTCGGTCACAAGGGGTTAGGTTTAATATCGGAAGTATTTTCAAGAGGTGAGCTAGAAGGCTTAAACGGAAAATCAGCAATTGGACATGTACGATATGCGACAGCTGGCGGAAGTGAAGTTGCTAACGTTCAACCATTATTATTCCGTTTTTCTGATCATAGTATGGCATTAGCTCATAACGGAAATTTAATTAATGCAAAGATGCTTCGTCGTGAATTAGAGGCAGAGGGAAGTATTTTCCAAACAAGTTCAGATACAGAGGTACTTTTACATCTCATTAAACGTAGTACGAAAGATTCTTTAATTGAAAGTGTAAAAGAGGCTCTAAATAAAGTGAAAGGTGCGTTCGCATATCTTTTACTAACTGGAAATGAAATGATCGTTGCGCTAGACCCGAATGGATTCCGTCCTCTTTCAATTGGAAAGATGGGAGATGCTTACGTTGTAGCATCAGAAACATGTGCTTTCGATGTAGTAGGTGCAACATACATTCGTGATGTAGAACCAGGTGAATTGCTTATCATCAATGATGAAGGAATTCATGTAGATCGTTTTACAAATGAAGTAGATCATGCAATTTGTAGTATGGAGTACATTTACTTTGCACGTCCGGATTCTAATATTGCAGGTATTAACGTCCATGCAGCACGTAAAAACATGGGAAAACGTTTAGCGGCAGAAGCTCCTATTGAAGCTGATGTTGTTACTGGTGTACCAGACTCTAGTATTTCAGCGGCAATTGGTTATGCGGAGGCGACAGGAATTCCATATGAGTTAGGATTAATTAAAAATCGTTACGTTGGACGTACGTTTATTCAACCCTCTCAAGAACTGCGTGAGCAAGGGGTTAAGATGAAGCTTTCAGCAGTAAGAGGCGTAGTTGAAGGAAAACGAGTTGTGATGATTGACGATTCTATCGTAAGAGGAACGACGAGTAAACGAATTGTTCGTATGCTTCGCGAGGCTGGAGCGACAGAAGTTCATGTAAGAATTGCTTCACCACCTCTTAAGTATCCATGTTTCTATGGCATTGATATTCAAACGAGAAAAGAATTAATCGCAGCAAATAATTCAATAGAAGAAATCCGTCAAATCATCGGAGCAGATTCTTTAACATTTTTAAGTGAAGATGGATTAGTAGATGCAATTGGACGTCCATATGAAGGGAAATACGGCGGTCTATGTATGGCGTACTTCAATGGAGATTATCCGACAGCTCTTTATGATTATGAGCAAGAGCTTTTAGAAAGTATGAAATAAGAAGAAAAAAGCTTCTACTTCTTTTGATGTAGAAGCTAGCTTCTTTCTTAAAACGGCCGGCCCTGGATAGGGAGAAATTAAAAGACGAGGTGTAAATAACGATGGCGAATGCATATAAGCAAGCAGGAGTAGATATTGAAGCTGGATATGAAGCGGTATCTCGCATGAAAAAACACGTACAAACAACAATGAGAAAAGAAGTACTAGGCGGTCTAGGCGGTTTTGGAGGTATGTTTGATCTATCAAAATTTGCATTAGAAGAACCTGTATTAGTATCTGGAACAGATGGCGTGGGAACGAAATTGATGCTCGCTTTTATGGCAGATAAACATGACACAATAGGTATTGATGCAGTAGCAATGTGTGTAAATGATATTGTTGTCCAAGGAGCAGAGCCGCTTTTCTTCCTTGATTATATTGCTTGTGGTAAAGCTGAACCTAGTAAAATTGAAAACATCGTCAAAGGTATATCAGAGGGCTGTCGCCAAGCTGGTTGTGCATTAATTGGTGGAGAAACAGCTGAAATGCCAGGAATGTATTCTACGGAAGAATACGATTTAGCTGGTTTTACAGTTGGAATTGTTGATAAAAAGAAAATTGTAACAGGTGAAAAAATTGAAGCTGGTCAAGTATTAATTGGCTTAGCATCTAGCGGTATTCATAGTAATGGTTATTCTTTAGTACGAAAAGTATTACTAGAAGATGGAGAACTATCTTTAGATCGCATTTACGGACGCTTGGAACTACCTCTTGGTGAAGAATTATTAAAACCAACGAAAATTTATGTCAAACCTATTTTAGAACTATTGAAGAAATATGAAGTATACGGTATGGCGCATATTACAGGTGGCGGATTCATTGAAAATATTCCACGTATGTTACCAGAAGGAATCGGTGCAGAAATTGAATTAGGATCTTGGAAAATTCAACCGATCTTCAGTTTACTTCAAGAAGTGGGAAAACTAGAAGAGAAAGAAATGTTCAATATTTTTAACATGGGTATTGGTATGGTAGTAGCAGTGAAGGAAGAAGAGGCAAAAGATATTGTTCGTCTTCTTGAAGAGCAAGGAGAAACAGCTCGTATTATTGGACGTACTGTACAAGGGACTGGCGTTACCTTCAATGGGGGCACAGCACTATGAGTAGATTAGCAGTTTTTGCTTCTGGAAGCGGCTCTAACTTTCAATCTCTCATCAATGCGGTAGAAGAAAAAAGATTAGATGCAGATATTAGTTTATTAGTATGTGATAAACCAGAAGCACGCGCTGTTGGACGGGCACATTATCATCATATTCCATGTTTCGCTTTTTCAGCGAAAGCATATGGATCAAAAGAAGCGTTTGAAAAAGAAATATTAAAGAAGCTAGAAGAGTATGAAATTGATTATGTTATTTTAGCTGGATATATGCGTTTAATTGGGCCGACATTACTAGAAGCTTACGGCGGAAGGATTATTAATATTCATCCATCATTATTACCGAGTTTTCCAGGGAAAGATGCTGTTGGTCAAGCGTTAGAAGCAGGTGTGAAAGTAACTGGAGTAACGATTCATTATGTAGATGCAGGTATGGATACAGGGCCAATTATTGCGCAAGAAGCAGTGGTTGTTTCTGAAGGGGATACGAGGGAAAGCTTACAAAAGAAAATTCAACAAGTTGAACATAAATTATACGTAAATACAGTGAATCAAATTGTTCAATCTGTGAAAGAACCAACTGTTAACTAACATACAACCAGGGGTGAAGGATAAATGAAAAAGCGTGCATTAGTAAGTGTTTCAGATAAAACAGGAGTAGTAGAATTTGTTAAAGGTTTACTAGAACAAGGGATCGAAGTTATCTCAACAGGTGGTACGAAAAAATTACTAGAAGAAAACGGCTTGCAAGTAATCGGTATTTCTGAAGTAACTGGGTTCCCAGAAATTATGGATGGCCGCGTAAAAACATTACATCCAAACATTCATGGTGGTCTATTAGCAGTTCGCGATAATGAAACGCATGTAGCGCAAATGAATGAATTAGGTATGCAGCCAATTGATTTTGTTGTTGTGAACTTATACCCATTCAAAGAAACAATCGCTAAGCCTAATGTAACATTTGCTGATGCAATTGAAAATATTGATATCGGTGGTCCAACAATGATTCGCTCTGCTGCGAAAAATCATAAATTTGTATCGGTAATTGTAGATCCAGTAGATTACGATGTTGTATTAGCAGAACTGAATGAGAACGGTGAAGTAAAAGAAGAAACAAAACGTAAATTAGCAGCGAAAGTATTCCGTCATACAGCGGCATATGATGCGTTAATCTCTAACTACTTAACAGAGCAAATGGGTGAAGAAAGCCCAGAAACATTAACAGTGACATTTGAGAAAAAACAAGATTTACGCTATGGAGAAAATCCACATCAAAAAGCAACCTTCTATAAAGCACCATTCGCTGTAACTTCTTCTGTTGCATACGCAGAACAATTACACGGTAAAGAATTATCTTACAACAATATTAACGATGCAGATGCAGCACTTAGTATTGTAAAAGAATTTACAGAGCCAGCAGTAGTAGCAGTAAAACATATGAATCCATGTGGTGTTGGAGTGGGTACTGATATTCATGAAGCATACACACGCGCTTATGAAGCAGACCCAGTATCAATCTTTGGTGGAATTATTGCAGCAAATCGTGAAATTGATAAAGCTACAGCAGAAAAGTTACACGAAATTTTCTTAGAAATCATTATTGCACCTTCTTTCTCAAAAGAAGCTTTAGAAGTATTGCAAAGTAAGAAAAACTTACGTCTACTAACTGTAAATATTGAAAAAGCGACAAGTGCAAGCAAAAAACTAACTTCTGTACAAGGTGGTCTTCTCGTTCAAGAGGAAGATACGTTATCATTAGATGAAAGTACAATTTCAATTCCGACAAAACGTGAACCATCAGAGCAAGAGTGGAAAGATTTAAAACTAGCTTGGAAAGTTGTAAAACATGTGAAATCAAACGCAATTGTTTTAGCGAATGATAACATGACAGTTGGTGTAGGCGCGGGACAGATGAACCGTGTAGGTTCTGCAAAAATCGCAATTACACAAGCTGGTGAAAAAGCACAAGGTAGCGCACTTGCATCTGATGCTTTCTTCCCAATGCCAGATACAGTAGAAGAAGCAGCAAGAGCAGGGATTACAGCAATCATTCAACCAGGCGGATCAATCCGTGACGAAGATTCTATTAAAGTGGCGGATAAGTATGGGATTACGATGGTGTTCACTGGCGTACGTCATTTCAAGCACTAATAGAGGATGTTTAAAAAGTCCGGTCAAGATAACTGTCGCATGTCGTCGTTGCATTGCCAGTGCGGTACTCATGTAGGAAAACTACATTCCGTGTCCTCCTGTCGAATGCGCCTCGACCTGTTCGGTTCTCTTGATCCTCCTTTTTAAACCTTTATTGATATGGATGTTTAAAAAGTCCGGTCAAGATAACTGTCGCATGTCGTCGTTGCATTGCCAGTGCGGTACTCATGTAGGAAAGCTACATTCCGTGTCCTCCTGTCAAATGTGCCTCGACCTGCTCGGTTCTCTTGATCCTCCTTTTTAAACCTTTATTGATATGAAAACAAACTAGGAGCAGAGCTTCTAGTTTGTACTTATTTAAGTATTGGGGGATGAAATATGAATGTTTTAGTAATTGGCCGCGGTGGGCGTGAGCATGCTTTAGCTTGGAAGTTTGCGCAATCTGAAAAGGTGGAAAAGGTATATGTAGCACCGGGTAATGAAGGTATGCGCGATGTTGCAACACCAGTTGATATTGATGAAAATGATTTTGACGCATTAGTTTTATTTGCTAAAGAGAATAAGGTTGAATTAACTTTCGTTGGACCAGAAATTCCGCTTATGAATGGAATTGTTGATCGCTTTAAAGAAGAGGGACTTCGTGTGTTTGGCCCAAATAAAGCGGCTGCTGTTATTGAAGGTAGTAAGGCTTTCACGAAAGAATTGATGAAAAAATATGATATTCCAACTGCAGCATATGAAACTTTTACAGACTATGAAGAAGCAGTACAGTATATTCAAAAAGTTGGTGCGCCAATCGTTATTAAAGCTGACGGCCTAGCTGCTGGTAAAGGTGTAACGGTAGCAATGACGCTTGAAGAGGCATTACAAGCTGTGAAAGAGATGCTACAAGATGTGAAGTTTGGTGAAGCGAGCAAGAAGGTCGTTATTGAAGAGTTTTTAGATGGACAAGAATTTTCATTAATGGCATTTGTAAATGGAACAACTGTGCATCCGATGGTAATTGCGCAAGATCATAAACGAGCTTTTGATGGTGATAAAGGTCCAAATACAGGCGGAATGGGTGCGTATTCTCCAGTACCACAAATTCCAGAATCAGCAGTTCAAGAGGCAATAAAAATGGTATTACATCCAACTGCCAAGGCAATGATTGCAGAAAACCGTTCGTTTACAGGAATTTTATATGCGGGACTTATTTTAACAAATGATGGCCCGAAGGTAATTGAATTTAATGCACGCTTTGGTGATCCTGAAACGGAAGTAGTATTGCCTCGCTTAGAAAATGATTTAGTTGATGTATGTAACGCTGTATTAGATGAAAGTGAATTAACGTTACAGTGGTCAGAGGAAGCGGTAATTGGTGTTGTACTTGCTTCAAAAGGATATCCGGAAGCATATAAAAAAGGTGACATTATTAAAGGATTAGATGCACTGAAAGATGTGATTGTTTTCCATTCAGGTACAGCGATGAAGCATGGTGACTTTGTAACAAATGGCGGCCGTGTACTATTTGTCGCTTGTAAGGCGGACAGTTTACAAACAGCGAAAGATAAGGTGTATAAAGAAATCGGCAAAATTGAGAGTGATGGTCTATTTTACCGAAGTGATATAGGATATCGTGCAATTGGTCATGAGATGACGAGAAGCTAATATGTAAAAATCCCGCTGATTTCTCAGCGGGATTTTTTATGCATCTTTATCTTTTTTCAATTTTCCTTTTTGCTTTGCCATTTCTCGAAGTAAATACTCGATGTGTGCATTGACGCTACGAAACTCATCATTCGCCCATTTTTCGATGACTGCGTGTAATTCAGGATCAATACGTAATGGAAAGCTTTTCTTTTTAGCCATAATGATTTACAACCCTTTAGTATAGGCTTCCTGTATTAATAACTGGTTGCGCACCTTTATCTGAAACGATGGCAACTAATAAGTTGTTCACCATATTTGCTTTACGCTCGTCATCTAATTCAAGCACGCCTTCCTCATCTAACATATGGATTGAATCTTTCGCCATCTTCACAGCACCTTCAACAATCTCTTTTCTAGCAGCTAATACTGCTTTTGCTTGTTGACGTTGTAGCATTGCATGGGCAATTTCTGTTGCGTAAGCTAAATGTGTTAAACGAGTTTCTAATACTTCTACGCCAGCGATTTCAAGGCGCGCTTCTAACTCACGTTTTAATTCTTCAGAGATTTCTTCAGTATTTCCGCGTAACGTGATGCAAGTTTCATCTTGGAAATTGTCATAAGGATATTTTGTTGCGACGTGGCGGATTGCTGTTTCACTTTGAATTTCTACAAATCGATCGTAATGTTCAACACCGAACATTGCTTTTGCAGAATCAACTACTTTATATACGATAACGGCTGCAATTTCAATTGGATTTCCCTCAATATCGTTTACTTTTAACTTCTTACTATTAAAGTTTTCAACACGTAACGATACAGTTTGACGGAATGCGAATGGAATTGTTAAAAATAAACCGTTTTGACGAATTGTTCCTAAATAATTACCGAAAAACGTAATGACTTTTGCTTGGTTTGGTTGAACAATACCAATACCTGTAGCAAGAACTGCGGCTAAAATAATAGTTAATGCCGCTCCTATGAAAATTTCTTGTACAAGGAAAAATACACCGATAGCGGCTAAAATTAAAATCCCGATAATACCGAGAAAACCATTTACATAAAAAACTTGTTTTTCTTTCATATGATCGCCTCCTGATATATAAATGATATCACTTTTATATCATTTTATGCAAGGGCTTTACACCTAATTTTCTGAAATTAATGATTAAGTATCTCTTATGTATATTTTGAGGTTTGAAACGAGAATGTACGTTCTGTCTTATGGTAAAATAAAGAAGACTTAACCGCCCACTGCAGCAGCTAAGTCCCTTTGAGAGCATCTTGCATCGTGACAAATGATTCAAAGCGGTTTTGCCAGGATTATATCTTCAATCGCTGACTCAATCTCTTTGTCAGAAGTGTCATAACTTCCATTTGACTTTGGTTTGTCGTGATTGGAAGTTTGGTTCACTTCTTCTTTAGCATGTCCCTTTTCAGCGATATTCATGCTAGGCATTTTAAATGCCCCCATATTCATGTATTTTCCGAATTTCCACATTTCAACAACAGGGCAGAAACGAACAATTCCCTCTGCAATTTTCATTGCACCAATCCATAGCAAGACGTTAGACCAAGTGCACCACGGCTTGCGTACAAGTTTAGCGCTACTACAGCCGAAGAGGATAAGTCCGAGCGTAATTCGAATTAGGGCATTTATTGTACCGATGTTTTGCTTCATTAGAAAAACACTCCTTTTTATGAAAGTTGAAATAGATAATACTATTTCTCTTATTAGTATCCCTTGTGATTTTTGGGATATGTAATCCAACATTTGACGTTGAAAAAGATGTTGGAATGTGCGTGTGTGTAAGTAGCTTTTTTTGTTATAATGAAAGAATGCACAAAAGGAAGTTCAAAGTTAAATCCTCTCGTTTGAAAAACTATGGAAGAGGGAATTCCAAACTTAATTCTCCGTTTTAAACAAATATTTAAGATGAAGTTAAAAAAATCCTGATGAAAATAAACTGTTATTTTGAACAGAAATATATATAAATAGAGAAAAGAAAGGGTGTTTTCATGTACGATATTTCCGGGTGGAAACATGTATTTAAGCTTGATCCAAATAAGGAGTTAAGTGACGAACATTTAGAAATGATTTGTGAGTCTGGAACAGATGCTGTTATTGTAGGCGGAAGTGATGGAGTTACAATTGATAATGTATTACACATGCTAGTTAGCATTCGTAGATATGCAGTTCCTTGTGTGTTAGAGGTTTCTGATGTGGAAGCAATTACACCAGGATTTGATTTTTATTATATCCCAAGCGTTTTAAATAGCCGAAAGGTAGAATGGGTAACAGGTGTTCATCATGAGGCTTTGAAAGAATTTGGGGATATTATGGACTGGGATGAAATTTTTATGGAAGGGTATTGTGTTTTAAATCCGGAAGCGAAAGTAGCTCAGCTTACAGATGCGAAATGTGATGTAACAGAAGATGATGTAATTGCATACGCGCGTTTAGCAGACAAGCTATTACGTTTACCGATATTTTATTTAGAATATAGCGGTACGTATGGAGACGTTGAACTTGTTAAAAATGTAAAAGCAGAATTAAAACAAGCGAAGTTATATTATGGCGGCGGTATTTCTAATGCTGAACAAGCGAAGGAAATGGCACAATACGCTGATACAGTAGTTGTTGGAAATATTATTTATGATGATATAAAATCCGCGTTAAAAACAGTTAAAGCAGTAAAAGGAGAGTAGGTGCAGGCGTATATGAGTAAGACAGATAAGTTATTAAATGGTTTAAATCCGCAGCAACAAAAAGCAGTACAAACAACGAACGGACCACTTCTATTAATGGCAGGTGCAGGTAGTGGTAAAACACGTGTGTTAACACATCGTATTGCGTATTTACTTGGTGAAAAAGGTGTAGCGCCATGGAATGTACTAGCTATTACCTTTACAAATAAAGCGGCTCGTGAAATGCGCGAGCGTATTGATACACTTGTCGGACCAGAAGCAGAAGATATTTGGATTTCTACGTTCCACTCTATGTGTGTACGTATTTTACGACGTGATATCGATCGTATTGGTATTAATCGTAACTTTACAATCTTAGATTCAGGCGATCAGTTAACTGTAGTCAAAAAAATTATGAAAGAGCGCAATATTGATCCGAAGAAATTTGAGCCACGCTCTATTTTAGCTGGTATTAGTAATGCGAAAAATGAATTGTTATCTGCAGATAAATATGCGAAAAAAATTACAATCGCTGATCCATATGAAAAATTAACGAGCGATGTATATACAGAATATCAAAAACGTCTTCTGAAAAATAACTCATTAGACTTTGATGATTTAATTATGACAACGATTCAGCTATTTGAACGTGTTCCAGAAGTACTAGAGTTTTATCAGCGTAAGTTCCAATATATTCATGTGGATGAGTATCAAGATACGAATAAAGCACAGTACCTTCTTGTAAAACATTTAGCAGCACGTTTTAAAAATTTATGTGTTGTAGGTGACTCAGATCAGTCTATTTACCGCTGGCGCGGGGCTGACATTTCTAACATTTTGTCATTCGAAAAAGACTATGAGAATGCGCAAGTTATTCTGTTAGAACAAAACTATCGTTCGTCACAAAATATTTTAAATGCAGCGAATGCTGTTATTGAAAAAAATTCAAACCGTAAACCGAAAAAATTATGGACAGACAATCAAGTTGGAAGCAAAATCTCATATTACCGTGCTGCGACGGAAAAAGACGAAGCATATTTTGTTGCGAAAAAAATTCGTGACGATATTCAAATGGGAAAACGAAAATATACTGATTTTGCAGTGTTATATCGTACAAATGCCCAGTCTCGTATGGTCGAGGAGATTTTCCTGAAATCTAATATTCCTTACAAAATTGTCGGCGGTACGAAGTTCTACGATCGTAAAGAGATTAAAGACATTTTGGCGTATTTACGTTTAATTGGGAATCCAGATGATGAGATTAGTTTCGCACGTATTATTAACATGCCAAAGCGCGGAATTGGTGCGACTTCTATCGATAAAATTATTAATTACGGTGTACAAAATGGAATCTCATTGACTGCTGTATTCGATGAGATTGAGCATGTTGGAGTAAGTGCAAAAATTACAAAGGCAGTAAAAGAATTCGCAGGTTTATTACACAACTGGGTAAATATGCAAGAGTATTTATCTGTTACAGAATTGGTAGAAGAAGTTATTGAAAAAACAGGCTATCGCGATATGTTGAAAAACGAGCGTACTTTAGAAGCAGAAGGTCGTTTAGAGAACTTAGATGAGTTTTTATCTGTTACGCAAACATTTGAATCTCAAAGCGAAGATAAGAGTCTTGTTGCATTCTTAACAGACTTAGCGCTTGTTGCTGATATTGATCGTGTCGATGAAGATCCAACTGCTGGTGAGGAAGTTATTTTAATGACGATGCACTCAGCGAAAGGATTAGAATTCCCAGTTGTCTTTATTGTTGGTTTAGAGGAAGGAATATTCCCGCATACTCGTTCTCTAATGGAAGAAGATGAAATGCAGGAAGAGCGTCGCCTTGCTTATGTAGGTATTACTCGTGCAGAAGAAGAGTTATATTTATCTAACGCACAAATGCGTACTTTATTTGGTAGAACAAGTATGAACGCTGCCTCTCGATTTATTACAGAAATTCCGGCAGAGCTAGTAGAATCGTTAAATGAAACAGCGCCAAAGCGTGAAACTTCGTTTGGTGCAAAAGGAAGAACGACAAGTACAAGTAGAATGACAACTACAACCACAACACGCTCTCGTTCAGCTTTCGCGAGTCCTGCAGCTAAGACGACAGGTGGCGAGCAAATTGGCTGGGCAGTAGGCGATAAAGCTTCCCACCAAAAATGGGGAGTCGGTACAGTTGTCAGTGTAAAAGGTGAAGGTGATGCAAAAGAATTAGATATTGCGTTCCCAAGCCCGATTGGTGTTAAACGTTTGTTAGCAAAATTTGCACCTGTGACGAAACAATAGGAAAGGAATGAGGGTATGTCAAAAGAGATAGCAAAACAACGTATAGAAGAACTGCGTGATTTGTTAAATACATTTAACTATCAGTATCACGTATTAGACAATCCTTCTGTTTCTGATGCGGAGTATGACCGTAATATGCAGGAGCTTATAAAATTAGAAGCAGAGAATCCAGAGTTTATGAGTGAAGACTCCCCCTCCATTCGCGTTGGGGGAACGGTTCTTGATATATTTGAAAAAGTAACACATAAGTCACCGATGTTAAGTTTAGGAAATGCATTTAACGAAGGAGATTTACGTGATTTCGACCGACGAGTACGCCAAGGAATTGATGATGCGAATGTAAGATATATATGCGAATTAAAAATTGACGGACTTGCTGTTTCACTTCATTATGAAAAAGGACGCTTCATTCAAGGGGCAACGCGTGGTGATGGTGTAACAGGGGAAGATATTACCCAAAATTTAAAAACAATTAAAGCGATCCCGCTCCGTTTAAATGAAGAAGTAACGTTAGAAGCACGAGGCGAAGCTTATATGCCGAAGCGTTCATTCGTTAAGTTAAATGAAGAAAAAGAGCAAAATGGTGAAGATGTATTTGCGAATCCGCGTAATGCGGCAGCAGGTTCAATACGCCAACTTGATCCCAAAATTGCAGCGAAACGTAACTTATCTATGTTTGTGTACGGTCTTGCGAATGTAGAAGAAAAAACAATTCCATCACATAGTGAATCGCTTGATTTCTTAGGTGAACTTGGATTCAAAACAAATCCAAATCGTCGTACATGTGAAACAATCGAAGAAGTTATAGCTTATGTAGAAGAATGGCAAGAAAAACGTCCGTATCTTGATTATGAGATCGATGGAATCGTTATAAAAGTAGATGATGTTGCTCTTCAAGAAAGTTTAGGAACTACAGCAAAGAGTCCAAGATGGGCGATTGCTTATAAATTCCCGGCTGAAGAAGTTGTAACAAGATTAACAGGCATTGAATTAAGTGTTGGTCGCACAGGGGTTGTAACACCGACTGCAGAGCTAGAGGCAGTGCGAGTGGCTGGTACTATCGTTCGTCGTGCCTCTTTACATAACGAAGATTTAATTCGTGAAAAAGACATTCGAATTGGTGACTATGTTGTTGTGAAGAAGGCCGGAGATATTATTCCTGAAGTTGTGAACGTTATTTTTGATAAGCGTACTGGTGAGGAAGAAGAATATCATATGCCAACGCATTGCCCAGCATGTGAGAGTGAACTAGTTCGTTTAGAAGAAGAGGTAGCACTTCGCTGTATAAATCCAACTTGTCCGGCTCAAATTCGAGAAGGATTAATCCATTTCGTTTCAAGAAATGCAATGAATATTGATGGACTCGGAGAACGTGTCATTACACAACTCTTTGATGCTGATTATATTCGTACATTCGCTGATTTATATTCGTTGACGAAAGAGCAATTATTACAGCTAGAACGATTCGGTGAAAAATCAGCAACGAATTTAGTACAAGCAATTGAGAATTCTAAAGACAACTCATTAGAACGATTATTATTTGGTCTTGGTATTCGCCATGTTGGAGCGAAAGCAGCACGTACATTTGCAGAGCATTTCGAAACGATGGATGCGCTTGTGAAAGCAACGGAAGAAGAACTAAAAGCAATTAATGAAATTGGTGAAAAAATGGCTCAATCCGTCGTGACGTATTTTGATAATGAAGACGTATTAGAGCTATTACAACAATTTAAAGAGTATGGCGTGAATATGGCATACAAAGGCATAAAAATTGCTGATTTACAAAATGTTGAGTCGTACTTCGCAGGAAAAACTGTCGTTTTAACAGGGAAATTAGAAGTTATGGGACGTAGTGAAGCGAAGAAAAAGATTGAGGCATTAGGTGGAAAAGTAACAGGAAGTGTTAGTAAAAGTACGGATTTAGTTGTTGCAGGTGAAGCAGCAGGTTCGAAATTAGCACAAGCAGAGAAGCATAATGTTGAGGTTTGGAATGAAGAGAGGTTCTTACAAGAGCTAAATAAGTAAGAGGTGCAAACTTACCATGAAAAAAATAGCATTAGCGGTATTAAGCCTTGGCCTACTCGTAAGTGGGTGTAGTGCAGGTGCCGATAAAGATGAAAAAGTGGTTGAGAAATCGGGGAAAGCAAAAGAGCAAGCAATCGTTCCGAAGTACGCTATTTCGGATGAATACTATAAGGCGACTATTCCATTTGAAGCAGGATCTGCACGTGGTTTAGTTGTACAAGGAGTAAGTAATCGTCTTGATATAGATGAATTTGAAACAGGATTAATGCGTATTGCAAAAGAATCCTTTAGTACGAAAGATCATTTCTTTAAAGGTGGAAGTACTCTAGATACTCAAAATGTGCAGATGCTTGTTAAAAGAAAGCGTACAGATGCTGAACAAAAGGAACTAGAGGACAAATTAAAAAAAGATGCAGTTAAATTTCCAAACATTGGGTTAAACCCAGCGTTAGGTGGAGGATCTGAATCATTAGAGGAAAAGAATAAAAAAAATCCAATATATATTTCAAATATTTTAGAGCATGATTATTATGTGAAAAAAGGCGAATCAGATGAGCGCCAAGGCATTGTAATTGGTTTAGCGATGAACTCGGTTCATTATTACGAGGAAGAGCATGGTTATCCGCGTGAGGCTAAAATTGAGCAAGAAAAAATGGTAGCTGAAGGGAAAAAAATGGCGCAAGAAGTCTTGAAATTTATGCATCAAAAACAGCCTGAAACAAAAAACCTTCCGATAACATTTGCAATTTATCGTCAGGCTCCAAAGGCTTCACTCGTGCCAGGTAACTTTGTTTCTTATGCGAATGTTGAAAAAGGCAGTGAAACGGTTGAGGATTGGAAACAAATTAATGAGAAATATTATTTGTTCCCATCTGAACAAGCGAAAACAGATAATAAACGTGAAGATCTGGCGAGAGTATCGAACTTTAAATCAAAACTAAGCGATTATTTCCAAGGCGACTATACAGCTGTTATCGGTACTGGTATGTATAGAGATGATGAATTAAGAGAAATAAAGCTTGATATTCCTGTCCAGTTTAATGGGAAAGCAGAAATAATTGGTTTTACACAATATGTAGCTGGGCTTGTTATGGAATACTTCCCGAATTATATGAAAGTACAAGTAACGATTAAATCTGTAGAACGCCCAGAAGCAATTATTATACGTGAAGCAAAGCAAGATGAACCATTTGTGAAAATTTTAGATTAAATAGGAGGGCTGTTCCTTTATGGAACGGCTTTTTTTCTTGAGGAATTTTGTTATAATTTAAAATGTTATAAATAATGGGGTGTAAGGGGTAAAGCACATGGACGAATTAAGTTTTCAAGTCATTATTTTATTAATTGCATTCGGCTTTTTAGCAGCTTTTATTGATTCAGTTGTTGGCGGTGGAGGATTAATTTCGCTTCCAGCACTTATGTTTGTTGGTTTACCACCAGCTTCGGCAATTGCAACGAATAAATTAGCTGCAACGATGGGGACGTTTACGAGTGCAGTTTATTTTATTCGATCAGGAAAGGTCGATTTTAAAATTGTAGGAAAGTTAATCCCGTTAACTGTTATAGGAGCGGTCGCAGGCGCTTTAGTAGTAAAGTTTATTCCGCCAGATATTTTACGTCCGTTAGTGCTTGTGATGTTGGTGTTTATTGCCATTTATATTATTGCAAAAAAGGATTGGGGAAGTGTATCTACCTATAAGAAGATGACGAAAAGAAAAACATTAATATTTTTCTTTGTTATTTTAATGATAGGGTTTTACGATGGATTTTTTGGACCAGGGACAGGATCCTTTTTAATTTTTGCATTTTTATTAGTTGGTTTGGATTTTATTCAGGCGGCAGCATCTGGAAAACTTTTGAACTTTGTTAGTAATATCGTATCTTTAATTACTTTTTTATTTTTAGACGTAATTCATTTTGAATACGGTATTATTATGGGATTGTCGATGATTTTTGGCGCTTATTTTGGATCGAAGTTTGCAGTCCAAAAAGGTGTTGGATATGTAAGAACTTTATTTTTGTTAGTAACTATTTTATTGATTGGAAAAAACATTTTGGAATATACTCATATTTTGTAGAGTTATACGTATGTATAACTCTATTTTTTTATTATATTTTAAAAATTAATTAATTTTTAAAATATAAGTCTAGGAATATTTGAATAAATCTAAATTATCGTGTAGAATAATGTTGTAAAATGTAAACGTTTTTCTAAGGGGAGGCTAAAAAGAATGGTAGTAGCATACAAACATGAGCCATTTACAGATTTTTCAGTGGAGGCTAACAAATTAGCGTTTGAAGAAGGTTTAAAGAAAGTAGAATCTTATCTTGGACAAGACTATCCATTAATTATTGGGGGAGAAAAAATCACTACAGAAGACAAAATTGTTTCTGTAAACCCTGCAAATAAAGAGGAACTTGTTGGTCGCGTTTCAAAAGCAAGCCGTGAGTTAGCTGAAAAAGCAATGCAAGTAGCGGATGAAACATTCCAAACTTGGAGAAAATCAAAGCCAGAAATGCGTGCAGACATTTTATTCCGTGCTGCAGCAATCGTTCGTCGCAGAAAACATGAATTCTCTGCTATTCTTGTAAAAGAAGCAGGTAAACCATGGAATGAGGCAGATGCTGATACAGCAGAAGCAATCGACTTTATGGAATATTATGGTCGTCAAATGTTAAAATTAAAAGACGGTATTCCAGTAGAAAGCCGTCCAATTGAATATAATCGTTTCTCTTACATTCCATTAGGAGTAGGTGTTATCATTTCTCCTTGGAACTTCCCATTCGCAATTATGGCAGGTATGACAACAGCTGCTTTAGTTTCTGGTAACACAGTATTACTAAAACCAGCTAGTACAACTCCTGTAGTAGCAGCGAAATTCATGGAAGTATTAGAAGAAGCTGGCTTACCAGCTGGCGTAGTAAACTTCGTTCCAGGTAATGGTTCTGAAGTTGGTGACTACTTAGTAGATCACCCTCGTACACGTTTCGTGAGCTTCACTGGATCTCGTGATGTAGGTATCCGTATTTATGAGCGCGCAGCGAAAGTAAACCCAGGCCAAATTTGGTTAAAACGCGTTATCGCTGAAATGGGTGGTAAAGATACAATCGTTGTTGATAAAGAAGCAGATCTTGAATTAGCAGCTAAATCTATCGTTGCATCAGCATTCGGATTCTCAGGACAAAAATGTTCTGCATGTTCTCGTGCAGTAATCCATGAAGATGTATACGATCACGTATTAAATCGTGCTGTTGAATTAACGAAAGAATTAACAGTTGCTAACCCAGCTGTATTAGGTACAAACATGGGTCCTGTTAATGACCAAGCTGCATTCGATAAAGTAATGAGCTATGTTGCAATTGGTAAAGAAGAAGGTAGAATCTTAACAGGTGGCGAAGGAGACGATTCTAAAGGCTGGTTCATCCAACCAACAATCGTTGCTGACGTTGCAGAAGATGCTCGCTTAATGAAAGAAGAAATCTTCGGACCAGTAGTAGCATTCTGTAAAGCAAAAGACTTTGATCATGCACTTGCAATTGCAAACAATACAGAATACGGTTTAACAGGTGCTGTTGTTACTAATAACCGTGACCATATTGAAAAAGCACGTGAAGAATTCCACGTGGGTAACTTATACTTCAACCGTGGATGTACTGGTGCAATCGTAGGTTACCAACCATTCGGTGGCTTTAACATGTCTGGTACAGACTCTAAAGCTGGTGGCCCTGACTACTTAGCACTTCACATGCAAGCAAAAACTACTTCTGAAACTTTATAAGAAATAGTAGAAGAGGTCTTCGCAGTCTGCGAAGATCTCTTTTTTTTTTTTTTTTGAAAAATTTTCTATATTTGGATCAAGATAGATATGAGTAGAAAAACTAATAAAGTAATAAGGTTTACTTCAGTAAATAAGGTATACTATATTTGTTGAATAGATTCTCTTTAAAGACAAGAAAAGTAGGTGAACAAAGTGGGAAAATATCAATTGGATTACAAAAGTCAGGTAGCCGTGGCAAAGTTTCATGAAAAACAGACGCCTGCCAAATTTGATAAAAAGCAGCAAATTGAAAAATTGCGTGCGGAGTATTTGAAAAAGAAGCAAAAATAAACAGATAAATAATATGTTACGTTTTTGATAGGAGAAACCAGTTCTAAGTACCGTATATTACCATTCGGTACTTGGAACTAGCTAAACCTTATTAATATCGGGATAAACATGTAAATAGAAACAAAACAACGAGAAAAGTTGACTTATTAGTCATATTTTTTAGTATTCATTTTAAGGATTTCCTGTATAATACAATTTGAAAGAAAATCTATGGTTTGACAAGAAACACTCTTTTCGGTTTTGCTCACTGAAGGGAGTGTTTTTTTGTAGCCAAAAACTCCTCTGTACTCATTACAGTTGCATATACTCCATTTAAACTAGCCAAAATTGTGTTATGAATATAAACGGCCGGTATAGTAGCATTCTTAAAAGAAAGATCTTTTGTAGCACAAGCATCATGTATAACGGTACATGGAAAGCCGAAATCAAAAGCAGCCCTTACGGTAGCATCAATACACATATGAGTCATCATCCCGCATATGATGACGTGCTCAATGTTTAAACGTTGTAATTGTTCTAGAAGATCAGTTTCGCGAAAACTATTTGGATAATGTTTGAGTATAACGGTTTCTTCTCTAAGTGGACGTACGCTTTCATGAATATGTACACCTTCTGTATTGGGTAGGAAAAAAGTAGCGTCATCTTTTATTGCTACATGTTGGATATGAAAAATAGGTTCGTTTTTCGTTCTAAAGAGTTGTAGCAGCTGACTAGCATATTGGCTTGCTTCTACTGGATTACGCAATTCCATCTTTCCATGTGGAAAATAATCATTTTGAATATCAACGAGTAAAAGAGCTGTTTTCATATATTCATCTTCCTCCGATTTCATATTCAAATAATGGTATTCAATTTATAGAAAGGATTCTCCTTTTAAAAAATATGAAGGAGGAGAATTTAACATAACTTTAAAAATCATTATTGTATGTGATTTTTTATTTGAAAATTTTAATAGAGGAATAATTAATATTTTTCTAAAAAATGTATTGACTCTTATTATTCTGAGTTCTATAATGAGAATTAATTAAACGACAATTAAATCGATACATTCTTATCCAGAGAGGTGGAGGGACTGGCCCTACGATACCTCAGCAACGGGTTTTTTAATACCGTGCTAACTCCAGCAAGCCTTATAAAAGGCTTGGAAGATGAGAAGATGTGAACGAGTACATATAAGTGCTCTCCTTCTTATCTTTATGGTTGATAAGAAGGAGAGCACTTTTTATTTTACCTCGAAAGCTCTACTTCAAGTTTTTACAGCATATAGGAGGGAAGAAAATGATTTCTTTTAACAACGTAAGTAAATTATATGAATCAGGTGGGCAATCTGTTCATGCGGTGGAGGATGTAACATTATCAGTTGGGAAGGGCGAAATTTTCGGTATCATCGGTTTTAGTGGCGCTGGAAAGAGTACGTTATTACGCCTAGTAAATATGTTAGAGAGACCAACGGCAGGAACGATTTCAATAGATGATAAAGATATTACATCTTTATCGACGAAAGAATTACGGAAGCTAAGACAAAGAATCGGGATGATTTTTCAAAGTTTTAATTTATTTAATTCAAGAACAGTGTTTGGGAATATTGCTTATCCATTAAGGTTAGCGAAAGTACCAAAGAATGAGATAAAAGAAAGAGTAAATGAACTGCTGAAGTTTGTAGGATTAGAAGATAAAGCAAACTATTATCCAGAGCAACTATCAGGTGGTCAAAAACAACGTGTTGGCATTGCTAGAGCACTTGCAACATCGCCAGACATTCTTATATGTGATGAGGCAACATCAGCTTTAGATCCAGAAACAACGACAGAGATTCTGAACTTATTAAAGAAAGTAAATCGAGAATACAATGTAACGATTCTACTCATTACACATGAAATGCATGTTGTGAAAGAAATTTGTCACCGTGTAGCTGTAATGGAGAAGGGAAAGGTTATTGAAGAAGGAAAACTATTTGACGTTTTCACACAACCAAAAACAAAGACAACTCAAAACTTTGTACGCTCCATTATTAATGATCATTTACCGGAAAGTGTTCTAGGGAAAATTCAAAATGGTGGACAAATTTATCGCTTAACATTTACTGGTGAAGAGACAGGGCAGCCGGTACTATCATATATCGCGAAAAACTATAACGTCGATGTAAACGTACTGTACGGAAATATTATTGAACTTCAAAATGTGCTATTTGGAAATCTACTTGTAGAACTGCAAGGTGAGCAGAAAGAAATTCAAAAAGCATTACAACATCTACGACTACAAGTGCAGCTGAAGGAGGTAAAAGCTCATGCGAGTTGATTGGAGTATATTTTGGCCCCGCATAGTAGATGCGACGGGGGATACCCTCTTAATGGTAATTGTAACCCTTATATTTGCTACAATCCTTGGTATACCTCTAGGTTTACTGTTATATGTAACGAGAAAAGGGAACTTTTTAGAAAATAAATGGGTCTTTTCTATTCTTAATATCATTATTAACACAATTCGTCCGGTTCCATTCATTATCTTCTTAGTAGCTTTAAGCCCACTAACAAGAAGTGTTATCGGAACGACGATTGGAACAGCAGCAGCAATCTTTCCGATGACGTTAGTTGCATCAATCGGTATTGCTAGAATGGTTGAAACAAATCTTGTTTCAGTTCCAAAGGGAGTCATTGAAGCAGCTCAAGCGATGGGGGCTTCACCAATTAGAATTGTTTTTGAAATCCTTGTGCCAGAAGCGTTAGCGCCATTGATTTTAGGTGTTACGTTTATGACAGTTGGTTTAATTGAATTTTCTGCAGTTGCTGGGCTTGTCGGTGGTGGCGGTCTTGGTGACTTAGCGATGACATATGGTTATCAACGTTTTGATACATCAGTTATGTTCGTAACGGTCGTTTTACTTATTATTCTTGTACAGGTAGCTCAAAATTTAGGAAACTACTTTGCGAAAGTCTTTTTACGCAGATCATAAAAAGGAAGAGGGGAAAAGAAAATGAAGAAAATTTTAGCATTTGCATTATCAGCGATTGTAGGAATTTCAGCGTTAAGCGGCTGCTCAAGTGGAGACACGGGGGCAGGAGCAAAAGAGAAAGTAGTTCGCGTTGGCGTAACCGGAACAGATGGAGACGCTTGGGAAATTTTAAAGAAAAAAGCTGAAAAAGAGGGAATTAAAATTAAACTGGTTGAGTTCTCTGATTACACAACGCCAAATAAAGCGTTAGCTGATGGAGATATTGAACTAAACTCATTCCAGCACGTTGCTTTCTTAGAGCAATTTAAAAAAGAGCATAAGTTAGATATTACAGCTGTTGGTACAACGCAAATTGCACCAATGGGCTTATACTCTGAAAAATATAAGAAGGCAAATGAAATTCCAGATGGTTCAGAAATTGCGATTCCAAATGATCCAACGAACCAAGCTCGTGCATTAAAACTTCTTGATGCAGCTGGATTATTAAAGCTTAAGAAAGACTTTGGCTTATTCGGAGATCCAAGCGGCATTGCTGAAAATCCGAAGAAGTTAAAAATTACACCGGTTATCGCACAGCAAACACCTCGTGTATTAAAAGATGTTGCAGCTTCAGTTATTAATAACGGTGTTGCTGGTCAAGCTGGATTAGATCCAGCGAAGGATCCAATTTTCTTAGAAGATCCAAAGAATGAAAATGCGAAGCCATATATTAATATTTTCGCAGCTCGTACAAAAGATAAAGATGATCCAACACTGAAAAAAGTAATTGAACTATATCATTCAAAAGAAGTAACAGATGCAATTAAGAAAGAAACAAATGATGGTTCCATTTCAGTAGATCTTTCACTTGATGAGCTTGAAAAAATCGTAAAATAATGATTGAGTTTAACGGACTAGCAGAAGGACCCCCTCCGCTGTTAGCTCGTTCAACATATAATCTACTTAACAAACAAAACCCTAATTCTGTACCTTCCAATTCTGTATAACGTAGAATCCAATGTTTGTTAAGTAGAGTGATGGACCAGGAGTTTTCCTGGTCTATTTTTTTGTGGTTATTCGATTACGATACTTTTTAAATTATCCTCATGATGCTCTTGTTCTTTCGGATAAGCAGCTAGCTCCTCTTGTAAAATGTTTAGCATGTGCTTAGCTGATTGCTGGATTGGGGCAGGTAACTCTTCTAATATATACATACTGACTTTTATTTTTGTACGAATTACTTTTCGTAATAGTTCTTCATGCATGCACTACACCTCCAAATCGAATGTTAAGTACATCATCTTCAAACTTAGCTCCTTGGATAGAAAGGTGGGTTAATGTTTTGGGCAATGTGATATTTCGTTTCACAGAACCAGCCCGAATAATAAGTTCATCACCTTTTTGATTTAATGAAAGTTCGCTTTTGTTTGAGAAGGGGATGGATAGCACGAAAATATACTCATTGCCATCTTTTTTGACATATTGAGTGCGACCGTTAAATTTCACTTCAGTAGGAGAAGAATCTGATTTAAATAAAGTGTCTCCTACACGCTCTAACATAGGTAAACCAACAACTTCTTGTTCAAACATTGGAGCTTCGTAAATAGGAAGTGGATCAAAACTATCTTGAATTAATGTTTTATATTTCTTTTGCGTATCTTTCCAAGCTTGAAAATAGGGATCAGTGACAGTGTTAGGAATGACTCGGTTGATCATAATGGCATCTACGTTATAATTGTACAAATTTAAATACGTAAAGCTGCGCTGTGCTTCTTTAATGACCATTTTTTCAGGATTTACAACGATGCGGATACTTGTTATTTCTCGGTTTGATAAAATATCTCTCATTTCTCCGAGCTGTTCAAGTGTACTTGTTAATTCGTCCATAATATCATCGGTTGGAAGGGGGACACCAAGAAGTGGTTGAGCTACAGGGCGAACAACTTTTAAAATTTTTCTTTTAATAGGAAAGAGTTTTTCCATCCACCAGCCGAGCATGTCTGGAAAGCTGAGCATTGCTAATGTTTCTCCTGTTGGAGCGCAATCAATGATGATAACATCATATGTGTTTTGTTTATAATAATCGAGTACGCGAAGTAAGCTAATTAAATCTTCTATACCAGGAAACATTGTTAATTCTTCTGTTGTAATATCATCAGCTGCTTTGGAAGTGAAGAGTAGCGTAATATATTTCTGTAATTTCCCCCATCCTTTTTCCATCTCATAAATCGTATTAATTTCTTGTGCCCACAAATTTTCACGAATTTCTAATGGCTCAGAAGATAGCTTTATACCAAATGAATCTCCTAAACTATGAGCAGGATCTGTACCCATTACTAATGTTTTTAATCCTTGTTTTGCGCTTTGAAGTGCTGTTGCTGCTGAAATGCTAGTTTTTCCTACGCCGCCTTTACCTGTATACAAAATAATTCTCATTATTCTATCCCCTTTGTTTCGAGTGTCGAATATTACGAGTACCGAAATAAAATATTGAATAAAAACCCAACTAGGGTTTTATTCAATCGGAATGTTTTTCATTTTAGGTGTAGAAACCTTTTCTTCTGTTTTTTGCTGTGACGTAGCGATGTGATTCATGATCTTTTGGAAGATTTGTAGTAAGAATGCTTTTTCTTCTTCTGATAATGCTTCTGTCACTAGGTTAAAGTAATGGGCTGCATTTTGTTTTACTTCTTGGACGAGCATTACGCCGTTTTCTGTTAAACGAATTAATACAATGCGTCGGTCGTTTTCATCACGGTACCTTTCAATATATCCCTTTTTTACGAGGCGATTTACAACACCTGTCGTTGTACTCATCGGTATATCAAGAAGGTCAGCAATTTTTGTCATTGTAATATCTGTATTTCGCTCCATCCAAAGTAAACAAAATACTTCTGTTTTAGAGAGTGTTAAATCTAGGCTTACCCATTCTTCAGGATAAAAAAGTTTCTTGGCGTTATCTAGCAGTAAGTCTAAAAAATGTTCATATTGCAACAATTATTTCCACTCCCGTATATTTCGAGGTTCGTAATATTTGTTTTTATTTTATGCAGAATTGAAATAAATGTCAATAATTTTAACTATTTTTTCAGATTAGACAGAAAACTAACTTTAAAATAGTATTCTTTTATGATGGATTTATAAATATAAAACTAGAACTTACATAAAAATCCATCATGGTAAATATACTTATCTATAATGGATGTATAGCTAACGAGGGGGAGAACGATGAGAAGACGTAATACGCAAGCGTTCACGTTTTTAGCATGGACTTCATTTGTTTGTGCACTTTCAGGTATGCTAATTGGGATTTATACGTTAGATGAAACGCTTAGTGTAAAAGGATATTATTTAATTGGAACATTATTTTTAACGATGTCTTGTTTTGTATTACAAAAAACAATTCGTGATAATGAAGAAGATAACGAGAGATTTCCGAAAAATAAACCGTTAGATAAAGAGTAAATCGTAAAGAAAGGCGTTTGCCTTTCTTTTTTTATGTAAAAATGCAGTAAGTGCCGTGTGTTGACTTGCTTGAAGTACTGAAAATTTGGTATCATCAATAGTATTGTAGATTGAACGATATATTATGGAGGTGGCCTAGCCGTGTCAAGAATTTCCGTTGAGAATGTAAAGCACGTAGCACATTTAGCACGTCTTGCAATTACTGATCAAGAAGCTGAAAAATTTCAAAAACAACTAGATGCAATTGTTACATTTGCAGAACAGTTAAATGAATTAGATACAACTGATGTAAAACCAACAACTCATGTATTAACTATGAAAAATGTTATGCGTGAAGATGTACCAGAAAAAGGTTTACCAGTCGAAGAAGTATTAAAAAATGCACCGGATCACAAAGATAATCAAATCCGTGTTCCAGCAGTATTAGAATAGAGGAGGGGAATTTCGATGTCATTATTTGATCATTCCGTATCAGAGTTACATAAGAAGTTAAACAACAAAGAAATTTCCGTTACGGATTTAGTAGAAGAATCTTACAAACGTATTGCGGATGTTGAAGATAACGTAAAAGCTTTTCTTACATTAGATGAAGAAAACGCACGCGCGAAAGCGAAAGAATTAGACACGAAAATTGGTGCTGAAGATAATGGTTTATTATTCGGTATGCCAATTGGTGTAAAAGATAACATTGTAACTAACGGTCTTCGTACAACTTGTGCGAGCAAAATGTTAGCAAACTTTGATCCAATTTATGATGCAACAGTTGTGCAAAAGCTAAAAGCTGCTGACACAGTTACAATCGGAAAGTTAAATATGGACGAGTTCGCAATGGGTTCTTCAAATGAAAACTCAGGTTTCTACGCTACGAAAAATCCATGGAACTTAGATTACGTTCCAGGCGGATCTAGTGGTGGTTCTGCAGCAGCTGTAGCAGCAGGAGAAGTATTATTCTCTCTAGGTTCTGATACGGGTGGTTCTATCCGTCAGCCAGCTGCATATTGCGGCGTTGTAGGTTTAAAACCAACTTACGGACGCGTATCTCGTTACGGATTAGTAGCATTCGCATCTTCACTTGACCAAATCGGACCGATTACACGTACAGTAGAAGATAATGCATACTTATTACAAGCTATTTCAGGTATTGACCGTATGGATGCAACTTCTGCTAACGTTGAAGTAGGAAACTACTTAGCTGGTTTAACAGGCGACGTTAAAGGTTTACGCATTGCTGTACCGAAAGAATACTTAGGAGAAGGTGTTGGCGAAGAAGCTCGTGAGTCAGTACTAGCTGCTTTAAAAGTATTAGAAGGTATGGGCGCAACTTGGGAGGAAGTATCTCTTCCACACTCTAAATACGCTCTAGCAACGTATTACTTATTATCTTCTTCTGAAGCATCTGCTAACCTTTCACGCTTTGATGGCGTACGTTACGGTGTTCGTTCTGATAATGTAAATAATTTATTAGACCTTTACAAAAACACACGTAGCGAAGGTTTTGGTGATGAAGTAAAACGTCGTATTATGCTTGGTACATTTGCACTTAGCTCAGGTTACTATGATGCATACTACAAGAAAGCACAACAAGTACGTACATTAATTAAAAACGACTTTGAAAATGTATTTGCTAACTACGATGTTATTATTGGACCAACAACGCCAACTCCGGCATTTAAAGTGGGCGAAAAAGTTGATGATCCAATGACAATGTATGCAAATGACATTTTAACAATCCCAGTAAATTTAGCGGGTGTTCCAGCGATTTCTGTTCCATGTGGATTCGGTGCTAACAACATGCCACTTGGTCTACAAATTATTGGTAAACACTTCGATGAAGCGACAATTTACCGCGTTGCACATGCGTTTGAGCAAGCAACAGACTATCATACAAAAAAAGCAAGTCTGTAAGGAGGCGAGCATAGATGAATTTAGAAACAATTATTGGTTTAGAGGTTCACGTTGAGTTAAAAACAAATTCGAAAATTTTCTCTGCGAGTCCAACAGAATTCGGAGCGGAGCCAAATACACAAACAAGTGTAATTGACTTAGGATACCCAGGGGTACTTCCTACTTTAAATAAAGAAGCAGTTAACTTTGCAATGAAAGCTGCAATGGCATTAAACTGTGAAATCGCAACGGAAACGAAGTTCGACCGTAAAAACTATTTCTACCCAGATAATCCGAAAGCTTACCAAATTTCTCAATTCGATAAGCCAATTGGTGAAAATGGTTGGATTGAAATTGAAGTAGACGGTAAAAAGAAACGTATCGGTATTACACGTCTTCATTTAGAAGAAGATGCTGGTAAATCAACGCATACAGCTGATGGTTCATTAGTAGACTACAACCGTCAAGGTATGCCTTTAATCGAGATCGTATCTGAGCCAGATATGCGTACGCCAGAAGAAGCATATGCATACTTAGAGAAGTTAAAATCAATCATTCAATACACTGGCGTATCTGATTGTAAGATGGAAGAAGGTTCCTTGCGTTGTGATGCGAACATTTCCCTTCGTCCAGTTGGACAAGAGAAGTTCGGTACAAAAGCGGAACTGAAAAACTTAAACTCATTCACTTACGTACAAAAAGGTCTTGAGCACGAGCAAGTGCGCCAAGAGAAAGAATTGTTATCTGGTGGTATCATCCAACAAGAAACACGTCGTTATGATGAAGCAACGAAGAAAACAATCTTAATGCGTGTGAAAGAAGGATCTGACGATTACCGTTACTTCCCGGAGCCAGACTTAGTTGAACTTTACATCGATGATGAGTGGAAAGAAGAAATTCGTGCTTCGATTCCAGAACTTCCAGATGCACGTAAAGCTCGCTACGTTGCAGAAATTGGCTTACCTGCTTATGATGCACACGTATTAACATTAACGAAAGAAATGTCTGATTTCTTTGAAGCTGCAATTGCAGACGGTGCTGATGCGAAATTAACATCAAACTGGTTAATGGGTGAAGTGCTTGCATACTTAAACAAACAACAAAAAGAATTAAAAGACGTTGCATTAACGCCTGCTGGTCTATCTAAAATGGTTCAATTAATTGAAAAAGGTACAATTTCTTCTAAAATCGCGAAGAAAGTATTTAACGAATTAATTGAAAAAGGTGGAGACCCAGAAGAAATCGTTAAAGCGAAAGGTCTTGTTCAAATTTCTGACGAGGGTACACTTCGTAAAGTTGTAACAGAAATTCTTGATAATAATGAGCAATCTATCGAAGACTTTAAAAACGGTAAAGACCGTGCAATTGGCTTCTTAGTTGGTCAAATTATGAAAGCTACAAAAGGACAAGCAAATCCGCCGCTTGTTAACAAAATCTTACTTGAAGAGATTAATAAGCGATAATAGTAGTAACTTTTAAAGATTAAGCAGAAAAACACCCATGTACGGGTGTTTTTCTAGGTTAATCAAACGTTTGTTTAAATGAGAGAAGATCGTTTAAACAAACGTTTGATTAACTGTCAAAAGTGGAAAAATGTTTGTATAGCAACTATGGTATGATAGTTGCAAAAAGGTGGGAATAATGATAAATCTAGACATAGAGGTTTTTTTTCATCTCATGAAATAATAGATAATTATTATTCGTTATATGTAAATTGTTGTGAGGAAATAGATAGACATAAATTTTTTGTCAAATAAAACAAAACCATTGAAATGAATATTTACTTTTGATGGACTACACGAATCGGGTTCTTACTGCCTGTTTGAGCGGGATAAAAGAAGGATAGGAAGATGAGAGGAGGTAGGCATAGGAATACTGAATAGAAGTTCGGTATGTTCTTTTTGATATATAAAGAAATTTCCTGTGCTAATAAATGATGAAACGAGCAAGAATTATTTATAATCCTACTTCTGGGCGCGAGCTATTTAAGAAGAGCTTACCGGAAGTATTACAAAAATTAGAACAAGCTGGATATGAAGCGTCTTGTCATGCGACAACGGGTCCTGGAGATGCGACTGTGGCAGCTAGGCAAGCTGCGGATCGTAAGTTTGATGTTGTTATCGCAGCTGGTGGTGATGGTACATTAAATGAAGTGGTGAACGGTTTAGTAGGACATGAACATCGTCCAAAGTTTGGAATTATTCCAGTTGGAACGACAAATGATTTTGCGCGTGCGATCGGTGTACCTCGTGCTATTGAAGAGGCTGCGGATATTATTTGTGAAGGAAAAACAGTTCCGTTAGATCTTGGTAGAGCAAATGATACATATTTCATTAATATCGCTGGTGGCGGCCGTATTACAGAATTAACATATGAAGTACCAAGTAAGCTAAAGACAGTATTAGGACAACTTGCTTATTATTTAAAAGGTATTGAAATGTTACCGTCATTACATCCAACATATGTTGAAATTGAGTATGATGGAAAATTACTACAAGAAGAAATTACGATGTTTTTAATTACGAATACTCGTTCAGTGGGCGGTTTTGAAAAAGTAGCACCATATGCATCAATTAATGATGGATTATTTGATTTATTAGTGCTGAAAAAAGGTTCTATCGCTGACTTAATTAAAGCAGCAACACAAGCGCAGCGTGGTGAACATATTAACAATCCAAAAGTACTATACACACAAGCAAATCGAATTAAAGTGCATTCACCAGATAAACTAATGATTAACTTAGACGGTGAATACGGTGGAGATGCACCGATGGAATTCGAAAATATATATCATTGTCTTGAACTATTTGTTCCTGAACAACAAGAGGATGCCCTGTAAAGGCATCCTTTTTATTATATAGAAGAATTGTAAATTGGAAGTTAGTTTGATTTTTATGGTATTTTTACAATTCGTTTATTTTATATCCATATTTTATTGGTACACTAGAGGAGATAAGAGACGAGAGGTAGGGTGCTATGGAGAAGGTAAAGGCAATACTATTTGATAAAGATGGAACATTAATGGATTTTCATTCAATTTGGATAAAAGTAGCTGAAGAGCTTGTCGCTGAATGTATAAAATTATATCAACTCCCACAGTCAATGCAGCAGGATTTATTAAAAGAGATCGGTGTGGATGGGGCATTTGTTCATCCTCGTAGTGCAATAGCTGCTGGAACAAGCCTCGATGTAGCAAAGGGGCTTTGTAAGTATATTGCGTCATCTAAGGAAGAGGAGATGCATGAGTGGGTAAGTGAAAAATTATTTTCGCTTATGTACGAGTACCGCTCCCATATGAGAATGACAGCAGATTTACCGAGAATTTTACAAGGTTTAAAGGATAGAGGATTTATTTTAGGTGTTGTTACAGCGGATGATTTCGCGCCGACAGAATTATTTTTAAAACAATATCAATTAGAATCTTTTTTTGATTATGTTGTGGCTTCAGATACGTTTCCGGCACAGAAACCTGATAAAAGAATTGTAGAATCCTTTTGTGAAAAGTTTCATTTAGAGGCATGTGAAGTAGCGGTCGTAGGGGATACGCCAACAGATTTGTATTTAGCTAAGAACGGTGGCGATTGCTATGCAATTGGAGTACTGTCTGGTACAGGAGATCGTCAAACGTTAGAACCACTTGCGGATTTAGTAGTACAATCTGTTGGGGAGTTTATTTCTCATTCGGGTGAGTTGATTTGGGAACAAGGAAAGTCTAATGTGTAAGGAAAATAAGTCTATAAGGACTCTTAAAGAGTCTTTATAGACTTATTTTTTATGTCGACATAGAAGGCATGTAGGATGAATACTGGAAAAGAATGTTGGCATACATTTTGCAATGAAAAGAGAAAACAATGTAAAGAAAAGGATGGGGTACGTAATGAACACAAAAAAATTTGCTAAAGTAAATGAACAAATTCCTGGACCGAAAGCAGCGTCTTTATTAGAACGCCGCCAAAATATAGTACCAAAAGGGGTAAGTAACGGCATCCTAACGTTTGTACAATCTGCAAATGGTGCTCTTGTAACAGATGTTGATGGCAATCAGTACATTGATTTCGCGGGAGCAATCGGAACAATTAACGTAGGACATTGTCATCCAGCTGTTAAAGAAGCGCTCCATAAACAAGTAGATCAATACATTCATACTGGATTTAATGTCATGATGTATGAGCCATATATTGAATTAGCAGAAAAACTTGCGGCATTAGCGCCAGGAAGTTTTGATAAGCAAGTACTATTTTTAAATAGTGGTGCAGAAGCGGTTGAAAATGCGGTGAAAATCGCTCGTAAATATACAAAAAGACCTGGTATTATCGCATTTTCTAAAGGGTTCCATGGGCGTACATTAATGACAATGACGATGACAAGTAAAGTAAAGCCATATAAATTTGGATTTGGCCCATTCGCTCCAGAGGTATATAAAGCGCCGTTTCCGTACGAATATCGCCGTCCAGAAGGATTAACGGAAGAGCAGTACGATGACTTTATGATTGAAGAGTTTAAGAATTTCTTCATATCAGAAGTAGCACCAGAAACAATTGCAGCTGTTGTAATGGAACCTGTTCAAGGGGAAGGTGGATTTATCGTTCCAAGTAAGAAGTTTGTTCAAGAAGTACGCAATATTTGTTCAGAACACGGCATCTTATTTGTAGCGGATGAAATTCAAACAGGATTTAGCCGTACAGGAAAATACTTTGCCATTGATCATTATGATGTCGTTCCAGATTTAATTACGGTATCTAAATCATTAGGCGCTGGTGTACCGATTAGTGGTGTTATTGGGCGCAAGGAAATTATGAATGAATCTGCGCCAGGAGAGCTTGGTGGAACGTATGCAGGAAGCCCACTAGGATGTGCGGCAGCGTTAGCAGTACTTGATGTAATAGAAAGAGAGAATTTAAATGATAGAGCGATAGAATTAGGAAAAGTCGTAATGAACCGATTCGAAGAGATGAAAAATAAATATAATTGCATCGGTGATGTGCGTGGTTTAGGAGCGATGTGTGCATTTGAGCTCGTTCAAGATCGGAAGACGAAAGCACCTGATAAAACGTTAACAGCTAATTTGTGCGCAGAGGCAAATAAACGCGGATTACTCCTACTATCAGCAGGAACATATGGAAATGTTATTCGTGTATTAATGCCATTAGTTATTACAGATGAGCAACTTGAAGAAGGATTAACAATAATTGAAGAATCATTGCAAGTCTGTTATGAGAAAGCAAATACTGCTCGTGTTTAAAAGCTAAATAATAAATCGCAAACATTCTAGCTGACTCTATATAAAATGCAGAAAATTCACTTTATAATAAAGGTAGTGAAGTGAATCGATGGATTGGAAGTTAGGGGTGGCTAGGATGGTTGGAGAAAAGGAACGAGTGTTAATGGATTTACAAGATGTATTTGAATATGCGTTTGACGAAATTTTTGTGACTGACGAAAAGGGAATCGTTGTGCGTGTAAATAGTACATGTGAAAGGCACTATCAACTAGCTGCTAAAGAGTTAGTAGGTAAGCATGTAAAAGAACTACAAAAGGATGGTATCTTTTATCCATCGGCAACGTTAGAAGTAATTGAAAAAAAGAGACCGATTGAACTCGTTCAAACGACAAAATCAGGAGAGTATTTACACGTTCGTACAAGGCCTGTTTTTGATAATGAGGGAAATTTAAGAAGAGTAATTAGTTATTCTCGTGATCTTACAGAGCTCTACCAATTACGTCAAAAGGTAGAGGAAATGGATAATCAGTTAAAAACATATAAAAAAGAATTAAGAGAAACATATGAACATGAAGGGCTTATTTTTAAAAGTATCGCTATGCAAAAAATAGTCGAGACAATCAAGAAAGTATCCGTGGTAGATAGTACAGTTCTCGTTTTAGGTGAGACAGGAGTAGGGAAGAGTCGATTAGTACGTCATTTACATGAAGTGAGTAACAGGAAGAATGAAAGTTTCCATGAAATTAATTGTGCGGCATTGCCAACGAATTTAATTGAATCAGAGCTTTTTGGATACTCAGGTGGATCTTTTACAGGTGCGAATCGTGAAGGGAAAAAGGGATTATTAGAATCAGCTCATAAAGGAACTCTTTTCTTAGATGAAATTGGCGAAATGCCACTTGAAATTCAAGCGAAACTTTTGCAAGTGTTGCAAGAAAAAACGTTCCGCCCTATTGGCGGAAGAGAATTAAAAAAAGTGGATGTTAGAATTGTAGCGGCAACAAATCGAGATTTAAGTATGATGGTGAAACAAGGAACATTCCGGAAAGATTTATATTATCGTCTGAATGTCATTCCAATTTTAATTCCGCCACTCAGGGAAAGAACCGAAGACATTTTGCCGCTCATTTATCATTATTTACAGCACTTTAACGAGAAATATGGCCGGAATGTAAAATTAGCACCTAGCACATTACAAATGTTTGTTGGTTACCCGTGGGAAGGAAATAATAGAGAAATTGAAAATGTGATTGAGAGAATTGTTATAACTGCTGATGATATCGTTACGATAGAAGATTTGCCAATAGCGATGCAAGAATCAACGGTTGAACAGTCTGGCCAAAGTCTCTATAAAATGTTAGAAGAAGTAGAACGTAATATTATTTTGAAAGCATATAAAACATATGGATCGAGTTATAAAGTAGCGGAGTTTTTAAAAATAAGTCAATCTGCTGCCACTAGGAAGATAAAGAAACTTATAGAGGAGGAAGAAAACATTGGATAAAAAAGCGACGTTTGTAAATGTAGAGAAAAAGGCGATGTATATAAATGGTGAGTGGATTACATTGCAAGAACAAATCGAAGTAAATAATCCAGCAACGAAGGAAATATTTGCGACGGTACCAAAGGGCGGGGTAACAGAGGCAAAGCAAGCTGTTGATGCTGCTCATGAAGCTTTTAAATCATGGTCTAAGTTAACAGCGGCAGACCGTGCAGTGAAGTTAAAAAAATGGTTCACACTTATTGATGAAAATAAAGAAGAGATTGCAGCGATCATGACGAGGGAACAAGGAAAGCCGTTTGCAGAAGCACTTGGTGAAGTGAATTATGCAAATAGCTTTGTTGAATGGTATGCAGAAGAAGGAAAACGCGTATACGGTGAAATGATTCCTGCTTCTCATCCAAATAAACGTATTTTAGTTATGAAGCAACCAGTTGGGGTTATGGCAGCTATTACACCTTGGAATTTCCCGGCTGCTATGATTACGAGAAAGGTAGCTCCAGCGCTTGCAGCAGGATGTACAGCGGTTGTAAAACCTGCAAGTCAAACGCCGTTAACTGCGTTAAAATTAGCTGAATTAGCCCATGAAGCGGACATTCCTAAAGGTGTAATAAACATTGTAACAGGTAGTGCGAAAACAATTGCTGATACGTGGATGGAAGATGGACGTGTTCGAAAAGTTTCCTTTACAGGATCAACTGAGATTGGGAAAGAATTAATGGCTAGTGCTGCACAAACGATGAAAAAGGTTTCACTTGAGTTAGGTGGTCACGCGCCGTTTATTGTTATGAATGATGCGGACTTAGATAAAGCTGTAGAGGCGGTAATCGGTTCGAAATTCCGTAACGCAGGACAAACGTGTATATGTACAAACCGAGTATTTGTTCAGGAAGAAGTGTATGAAGTATTTGCAGAGAAGTTTCAAAAGGCAGTAGGGCAGTTAAAAGTAGGAGACGGCTTTGGTGACGGAACGACTGTAGGACCACTTATTGACGAGAATGCAGTTTCGAAAGTACAGGAACATATTGAAGATGCTATTCAAAAGGGTGGAACAGTTTTATATGGTGGCCAAAAGGTTGCAGAGCTAGATGGACACTTTATGCAACCAACTGTAATTGGATTGGCGAACGATACGATGCTTTGTATGAATGAAGAAACATTCGGACCAGTAGCACCAGTTGCGAAATTTAAAACGGTTGAAGAAGTAATCGAACGTGCAAATCATACACCATATGGCTTAGCTGCTTATATTTTCACAAAAGATATTAGTCAAGCATTCCAAGTTAGCGAGGCATTAGAGTACGGTATTATCGGATTAAATGATGGACTTCCATCAGTTGCACAAGCACCGTTTGGTGGCTTTAAAGAAAGTGGTATTGGCCGTGAAGGAGGGCATTTCGGTATCGAGGAATATTTAGAAATTAAATATATTTCATTAGGACTATAAGTAGTATACTAGAATCTCTATAAGGTAATAGAGAAGGAGATTCTAGTATGGTATATTGGCTATTATTACTCGTAACAATTATTTTTGAAGTAGCTGGAACAATTGCGATGAAATTATCAAACGGTTTAACAAAGCTCGTTCCAAGTGTACTGATTTTCGTATTTTATGGAATTTGTTTCAGCGTATTTGCAATCGTTGTCAAAAAAATTCATTTAAGTATCGCTTATGCCATTTGGTCTGGTGTAGGAACATTACTTATTACAATCATTAGCGTGTATTTTTTTAAAGAGCACATTAGCTTATTCCAAGCATTTTGTATTCTCTTTATTGTTTTAGGAGTAATTGGACTTAAGGTTTCATCGGCATCATAAAAGGCTATCTTCCGGTGCGGGAGATAGCCTTTTGTTTTTTATTAAAATGCCCAGTTACCTTTACGGAAGATTGGTTCATGTCTTCCGTCATCTGTAATACCATCGATATCAAGCTCAGCTGATCCGATCATGAAGTCGTTGTGTGTAATACTAGTATTTGCTCCGTTTTCAGCAAGTTCTTCTTTAGACATTGTTTTTCCGCCAACTAAGTTGAATGCATAAGCACTTCCGATTGCAAGGTGGCAAGATGCGTTTTCGTCAAATAGCGTATTGTAGAATAAAATATTTGTGTTTGAAATTGGTGAGTCATGAGGTACTAAAGCCACTTCTCCTAAGAAGTGAGAACCTTCATCTGTTTCTACTAAATGTTTTAAAGCCTCTTCACCAGTTTCAGCTTTATAGTCTACGATACGTCCGTTTTCAAATGTTAATGTGAAGTTATCGATAATGTTACCTGCAAATGCTAACGGTTTTGTACTAGATACTTGGCCGTTTACACCAGTTTTAAGTGGCATTGTAAATACTTCTTCAGTTGGAATGTTCGCCATAAATGGTACGTTCTTTTCATTTAAGCTACCAGCACCAGCCCATACATGCTTTTCTGGAAGTTCGATTGTTAAATCTGTTCCAGGACCCGTATAGTGAAGAGCTTTATAATGTTTTTCGTTTAAGTAATCAACTTTTGTATGTAACGTTTCATCGTGTTCTTTCCATGCTTCTACAGGATTTTCTAGATCAGCACGAGTAGCTTTGAAAATAGCATCCCATAGTTTTGCTTCTCGTTCTTCTGGTGCAACGTCAGGGAATACTTTCGCAGCCCATTCTTTCGTAGGAACAGAAATGACACACCAGCTTACTTTATCAGCTTGTACGTAATCGCGGTATACTTTCATTGCTTCACCAGCTACTTTATGAGCTGTTGCGATACGCGTTGATTCTACACCTTTTAATAAATCAGGGTTTTCTGCATAAATAGACATAAAGGCAGCGCCTTCTTTTGCTAATTCTTCACGAGCATGTGCTTTCCAAGATGGGAACTCAGCGAATGCTTCTTCAGGAGCTAGATCGAACTTTAAGCGTGTTAACGTCTCATCATTCCAATCCACATATACGTGTTTTGCACCAGATTTATATGCTTTTTCTGTAACGAGGCGTACAAATTGTACAGCTTCAAGAGGTGCACTAATTGATAATGTTTGTCCTGGTTGAATATTAACACCAACATTGACTGCAAGGGCAGCATATTTCTCTAACGTTTGTTCAAATGACATATGTATAATCTCCTTTAATTTGAAAGATTTCTTACTATATATAATACAAGAAAATTCAAAAAATATATATAAATATAGCGTAAAAAGAGAGCTCAAAATATATTGAGCTCTCATCGTTATTTAATTGAAGAAGCAAATTGTTCTACGGTCGTCGTGTGGTGGATGCGAACACGCTTCATTTTTAAAAACTCATCGGGTTCGCCTTTTGTAATGAACTTTCCAGATTTTGTTGTCGTCGCAAATTGATAATATTTCTTCGTTTCTGCAACGACTTTATCATCCACATGACCGAATGGATAAGCAACTGCGATAACGGGCTTACCAGTTATTTTTTCTAGCTTTTCTTTTGATTCCTTTAATTCTTCTTCATAGTTTGTAATCTTCGGTAAGTCTGCATGTGTTGCAGTATGAGATTGCATGGAGAAAATGCCGGAATCAACCATTTCTTTTATGTCAGATGTAGAAAGAGAGCCTTCAGCATCGACATTATTAACAATCATATATTCTGTTGCTGTTGGTTTAAACGTATCATCTTTTAGCTTTTGTAAAATATGAAATGCATTCATATTATTTTTCATACCGTCATCAAATGTAACGAAGATAGGCTTATTTACTTTATTTATATCGCCCCAGCGTTCAAAAGTTAGTAATGTATAGCCGTTGTCCTTTAAATATTTCATTTGGGCTTCAAAGTTAGCAGGTGATACGAATAAATCTTTAATGCCTTGTCCGTGATAATCATCGATTGCATGGTACATAAGAACAGGAACTTTTTGCTCGAAAGTAATAGCAGATTTTGTGAGTGGAATGGTTTTCCCATCTTCTTTCATTCCTATTGCTTCAATTTGGAACTCACCGCGTTTTCCTTCAAATTCTTTTATGTCAAAAGGAAGTGAAAATTGCTTTTCCTTTTCTTTAGAGGACAAAGATTTAGCAGTTTCCTTTCCATCAGCAGTTCGCCAAATTTTATATTGGACCTCAGTTAAAGTATCTTTTATATCTGTCATGTGAATAGTAGTGTTTGTAGATTCGTGTGTAATAGGAGTATAAGAAATTTTACCTTGTTCTTGCACAGTATCTTCTTGTTTCTTAGTTTCTTGAACCTTTTTCTCTTTTTTAGGTTCTTGACTTACATTGCTAGTATTACAACCTGCTAGAATGGCAGACGTACATAAAGCAATTGCTGCGTATTTTCTCATAAAATCACCTTCTATTGTGTATTATGTTGCATACGTATTTAAAATCCCCACCGCTGTAAGAGAGGTGGGGACATACCCTTGTTCATCATATCATTTTTAATTATGAGATAGGTTAGTGCCTTTCGATAGAAATATTCTTTCGTCTTTTAGTAAAGTTTACTTTATAAGAGATATGAATTTTTCCATAGATGTATTAGGTCCTACAAAATGGCGTTTAATTAAGTACTGTTCGTTTGGCATCCCTTTTGTAATGTGATTACCATGATCAGTAGTTACTGCGAATTCATAATGTTTTTTTGTTTCTTCAACAGCTGGATCATTATAAGAACCTACTGGATAGGCGAGAGCAATGACTTTTTTACCAGTAAGGGCTTCGATTTTTTCTTTCGAACTACGTAATTCCTCATCATAATTACTTGAATGAGCCATCATCGTATGATTAGCAGTATGCGATTGAATAGAAAAAATGCCTGAATCCATCATTTGTTTTATTTCATCTGTTGATAGACGATTTGGTTTGTCTATCTCATTTGCAGTAAGAAATTCAGTAGCCGTAGGTTGGAATCTATCATCCTTTAATTTTTGTAAAATATGAAGAGCATTCATATTATTTTTTCGACCATCATCCATCGTTACAAAAATAGGTTTATTTACACGATTTATATCATTCCAACGTTCAAACGTAAGCATCGTATAACCGTTATCTTTCAAATATTGCATATGCTTTTCGAATTGCTCAGGTGGTACGTATAAGCCGTAATCCCCATCACTTGGTCCAGGGTATTTTTCAATCGCATGGTACATTAATACGGGTACATGTTGCTGGAATGTAATTTTAGATGTTACTAGATCTGTTTCAGTATGATCTTCTTTGATTCCTACTGTTTCAATTTGAAATTCGCCACGTTTTAAATGAAATGATTTTAAATGTAGTGGGAGGGCAAAGTCACGATCTTTTTCTTGTGAAGTAAAAGTTTGTTTGCTTTCAGGACCATCAGCAGTACGCCAAATATTGTAACGTACTTGTGTGAATGAATCTCTTAAATCTTTGGTATAAAGCGTGGTGTTTTGTGCGTTATATTCATAAGGATCCCATGTAATAATCCCTTGTGTTAAAGGCAGTTCAACCGCTTTCGCTTTTTTTTGTTCAACTGTTTGTTTCGCCGTTGCTTCTTTTATTTGTTTATCACTAGTGCTACTAGTGTTACAACCTACGAGAATAGCAGAAGAAAGTAAAGCGATATATGTATATTTTTTCATTCTATCATCCTTCTATTGTGTTTTAATTATCATCACTTATGTCTTGAAATTATCATTCGTATAAGTGACACTAACTCAAATTTTCGATTTTAAAAATTTGAATTATACCCTTGTACATCATATCACTATAGAATATAGAGGGGAATACATTTTTGGAATAATTCGGAAAAACACTTTATATTTTTCTGGTGGAGTTTACATAAAAATACATATAGAAGAAAGTAAAAAAACTCCACTTAAATTTCCTTTTGAAAAAGGAGAAGTAAGGTGGAGTTTTTTATTATATAAACAATCCAGCGATTGTTGCAGATAAAATAGAAGCAAGTGTTGATGCAAATAACATTTTCCAGCCGAATTTAGAAACGATGCTTCCTTGTTTTTCAGAAAGGGCACGGATTGTACCGACAATCGCACCAATTTGGCTAATACTTGCGAAGCTAATTAAGAATACTGTAACGATTCCAACTGTACGTGGAGATAATGTTGATGCAACATCTTTTAAATCAAGAATTGCTACAAATTCGTTTAATACAATCTTCGTACCCATAATACCACCAGCTGGGATAATATCTTGAGTTGGAATACCCATTAAGAATGCGAATGGAGCAAGTATATAACCGAAGATTTGTTGTAACGTAACAGCATATCCCATTGCACCTGAAGCTGCGCTAATTACGTAGTTTACAACTTCCATCACACCGATGAAGGCGATCATTAATGCAGCAACGATACCAGCTACTTTTAAACCATCAAGCGCACCGTTAATCATTGCGCCGATAAAGCTGTCTCCGAATAAAGTTCTATCAAATTTTTGAATCACTTCATCTTCTTTCTTCGTATCAACTGGTGTTAATAGCGAACAAACGATTAAGCTTGAGAATAAGTTTAATGGAAGAGCTGCTAGTACATATTTCGCATCTAACATCATTACGTATGATGCTGTAACAGAAGCAGAAACGGAACTCATTGCAGAACAACAAATGATAAACATACGGTTTTTGTTAAAATGTTGTAAATCATTTTTAATAACGATTAACGCTTCACTTGAACCGAAGAATACAGAGTTTACTGCGTGGAATGACTCGACGCGTGGTAAACCGGTAATTTTTGAAATGGCACCGCCGACAACGCGAACGATGAATGGTAAAACACCTAAATAACTAAAGATAGAAAGTAGTGCTGAGAAAAATACGATAATTAATAATACATTTAAGAAAAAGACAAAATCTCTTTGAATTCCATTAAAGAGAAAATCGACACCTGTCGTACCAAGTTTAATTAGTTTGTTGAAAACTTTACCAATGAAAATAATGACTTGTTGACCAATCTTTGTGCCAAACATAAACCAACCGATTAAAATTTGAAAACCAATCATAATAGCAATTGCACGGAAGTTGATTTTACTTTTGTTGTTTGACAAAGCAAAACATAAACCTAAAACGACAAGAATACCGATAATGCTCATTACATATTGCATGTAGTTGCCCCTTTCAGAAGTTCGTATAAAGTTTGTACATAAAACGCTCGTTATATTACTAAAAATAAAACAAAGAGGTTTTATGTCATACGTAAGATGTCTGACCTTTTAGAAAAATGAAAATAAAAAAAGACCCATATGGATTCACTTTCATCTATGAGAGAAAGCTAATCAATATGAGTCCTTTTTTGCACATAGGCTAATATTCATTAGTTTTCCCCATAGTCCAGCAATTTAAGGTTGCCGGGTAGAAACTCTCGATCCATATTATCGAATATATATGAGGTAACATCGTCCGTATTAAATTAGTAGTAGCGTAACATTAACAGAGAACTATCGTCAATAGCTTTTTTTCTTCCGATAGAAATAGACCATATAAGTATGATAAAATGTAACGCAGTGTTATGAAAAAGAGAGGTCGGAAAATGAGTATAAAAATGACGCCACCAGTTGAAAAAAACGAGTTTATAGATGTAGTATTTGAAGATTTAACACATGATGGTGCCGGTGTTGCGAAAGTAAAGGGCTATCCTATTTTCGTTAAAAACGGATTACCAGGTGAAGAAGCACAAATTAAAATTATTAAAGTGAAGAAAAACTTCGCATTCGGTCGTTTAATGAAGCTTCATACAGAGAGCCCATATCGTAAAGATGCAGAATGCCCAGTGTACAATCAGTGCGGCGGTTGTCAGCTTCAGCACTTAACATATGAAGGACAATTACAAGCGAAAGAAAAACAAGTACGTGACGTTATGCAGCGCATTGGCGGATTAAGCGATGTTCCTGTGCACCCTGTACTTGGTATGAAGAACCCATGGGTATACCGTAACAAAGCACAAGTACCAATTGGAGAACGTGAAGGTGGACTTGTCGCTGGTTTTTATCGCCAAGGAACACATGACATTATTAATATGGAATCATGTTTAATTCAGGCAGAAGAAAACGATGCATTAATCCAGGAAGTAAAACGTATTTGTGAAAAACACGGTATTTCGGCATACAACGAAGAGCGTAACAAAGGAACACTTCGCCACGTAATGGCTCGTTACGGACAAGTAACAGGGGAAATTATGCTTGTCTTCATTACTCGTACAGCAGAATTACCAAACAAAAAAGCAATCATTGAAGAAATTGCAGCGAAATTCCCAGAAGTAAAATCGATTGTTCAAAACGTAAACACGAAACGTACAAACGTAATCTTCGGAGACACGACGACAGTACTGTACGGATCAGAATACATTTATGACTTTATCGGTGACATTAAATTTGCAATTTCAGCACGTTCATTCTATCAAGTAAACCCAGAACAAACGAAAGTGTTATACGATAAAACGTTAGAATATGCAAAACTAGATGGTAACGAAACAGTAATTGATGCCTATTGCGGAATTGGATCAATTTCCTTATTCCTAGCGCAAAAAGCGAAAAAAGTGTACGGCGTTGAAATCGTCCCAGAAGCAATCGAAGACGCAAACCGAAACGCAGCACTAAACAACATGACAAACGCTGAGTTTGGCGTAGGAGAAGCAGAAGTAGTTATTCCAAAATGGTACAAAGAAGGCATAATCGCCGACACAATGGTCGTAGATCCACCGCGTAAAGGTTGTGATGATGCACTACTAAACACAATCATCGACATGAAGCCAAAACGCGTCGTATACGTATCATGTAATCCCGCAACATTGGCACGTGACTTAAAAGTACTAGAAGAAGGCGGATATAAAACACAGGAAGTACAACCTGTTGATATGTTCCCGCATACGACTCATGTTGAGTGTGTAGCTTGGCTTAAGTTGGTATAATAGAAAAGCAGTTGATATAGGAAAATCTATACCATCTGCTTTTTGGTTTACAAAAATACCATTTATAAGCGATTTTAGTTAAAATAAATATTGCTGATTTTCACAAATTATAAATTGAGAGTTTGAAATTGTATTCATAGTGAGAGGATTTGAATTTGAAATGATAGATAATTTTTGGCGTGATTTACCACGACCATTTTTCGTACTTGCACCAATGGAAGATGTGACAGACGTTGTTTTTCGTCACGTAGTAAGTGAAGCTGGTAGCCCAGACGTATTCTTCACAGAGTTCACAAACTCGGATAGCTATTGTCATCCAGAAGGTATGAAAAGTGTACGTGGCCGTTTAATTTTCACAGAAGATGAACAACCGATCGTGGCGCATATTTGGGGAGATAACCCTGAATACTTCCGCCAAATGAGTATTGGTATGGCAGAGCTAGGATTTAAAGGTATCGATATTAATATGGGATGCCCTGTACCGAACGTTGCATCAAGAGGAAAAGGGAGTGGCCTTATTCTACGTCCAGACGTTGCGGCAGAACTTATCCAAGCAGCAAAAGCGGGCGGACTACCTGTCAGCGTAAAAACACGACTTGGCTTTAAAGAGTTAAGCGAGTGGGAAGATTGGTTAACGCACATTTTCAAACAAGATATTGCAAACCTTTCTATTCACTTACGTACAAGAGAAGAAATGAGCCAAGTAGATGCGCACTGGGAACTAATTCCGGAAATAAAAAAATTACGTGACCGCATTGCACCAAATACGCTAATAACAATCAATGGAGACATCCTTGATCGTAAAATGGGGCTGGAACTTGCTGAAAAATACGGTATTGATGGCGTAATGATTGGACGAGGCATCTTTAAAAATCCATTTGCTTTTGAAAAAGAGCCAAGAGAGCATAGCAGTAAAGAACACCTTGATCTTTTAAGACTACAACTTGATCTTCAAGATCAATATGCAGAAGTACTACCACGCTCCATTACAGGATTACATCGCTTCTTCAAAATTTATGTAAAAGGCTTCCCTGGAGCTGCTGAACTAAGAAATCAATTGATGAGTACGAAATCGACTGATGAAGTGCGTGCGTTGCTTGATAAGTTTGAGGCGAGTGTTAATGTGATAGAAGGTAGTGAAACAGTGTAACTTTTGAAAGTTACACTGTTTCATTTTAATTAAGGTGAACCGTATTATAAGTAAGGGCGGTATTCTATGTCGAACAAGGGTAAGAAAAGAATACAGGAGAAAATCGAAAATGGTTGGTCTTGATTTTCAATGATAGTATCATGTTTATTTTATTATGCCTATAATTGGAGGCCATGTGAATGTTAAGTGATCAGGCGAGATATTCTAGGCTCGCGAATATAACAAAAATCATAAATACAAAATTAGAACTACGTGAAGTATTGCAGCGTGTAACAATGGCTATATCAGAGGAGATTGTTAAGTGCAACGCTGTTGGAATTTATTTACCCCAGGAAGATGGAACATTTAGAGGGTTTGCAGGAAAACCAGAGACAATAAATGGCGTAACGCTCGATACTCAGGTAATCGATCCTGAAATAGACTTACTAGCAAAAGAAGTTATTGAAACAAAAAAAACAAACCATTTATATCCCTGATACATCAAAGGATGATCGGCCGGATTCGAGACCAGTTGCTGCGTTCAAAATTAAGTCCTTATTAGCTCTACCTATCTCATTTGGGCAAGAGTTATTTGGTCTGGTTTTTTTATTTGATTATGGAGTTCCAATGAACTTAACAAATTCAGAAATTCAAAGTGTTGAAGCTTATGTAAATATGGCCGCGGTCGCAATTCAAAACGCAAATAATTTAACTCAAAAGGAAAACCTTATTGCCGAGAAGCAGCTGTTACTAAATGTTACCCGTGATTTATCAATGTGTTCCTCGATACAGGAGAGTTTTGGTAAATGTTTTCTTTACTTAGGACAGATTTTAGAGAGTAAAAACATGGCTGCCCACCTTTTAGACCCGCTAGACAAAACCACGATTAAAACAACGAAGTTAAGCAAGGACTGTGATTGGACAGAAGCGGATTGGATGGAGAAAAGCTATGAAGCCAAGATCCAAGAGGTTATTCAAACAAAAAAAATAGATTGTAAGGGTCTACAGATGATTCCATTGGTTTCAATGGGAGAAGTATTAGGGGTAATCGTCGTTGGCAAAGAGGGAAAAGCTCACAATTATGATAATTCCCAAATGCAACTGGCAAAATCTATCGTTGATGCCACAGCGCCTACATTTTCCAACTTGTTATATATGGATCGACTTGAAAGCATGGTGGAAGAGCGAACGAGAGAACTGGCTGTTGCTAATGAAAAAGTTACAAGTGTGATTGAAAGTATTACGGATGGATTTTTTACTTTGAATAATACATGGGCATTTACGTACGTAAATAAGCATCAATATTTTCCACAAAGAAAAACAGCAAAAGATGTATTAGGCAAGAATATATGGGGTATTTTCCCAAGTAGCGTTGACGAAGTTATGTATAAGGAACTTCATCGTGCAATGTCAGAGCGAACTACAGTTTGTTTCGAATTTTTTTCTACCTCTGATGAATATTGGCACGAAGTTATTGCATACCCGTATGATGATGGTATTTGTTGTATTTTTAAAAACATAACGGAAAAAAAGCAATATGAGCAGGAATTGAAAAGGTTATCGAACCTAGATTTAATAGGGCAAATGGCAGCAGGCATCAGCCATGAGATTAGAAATCCAATGACAACAGTACGAGGATTTTTGCAGTTATTAAAAGAAGAGCCCACCTATGAGAAACATAATAAGCATTTTAATTTAATGATTGAAGAACTTGACCGTGCCAATTCTATTATTACTGAATTTCTCTCAATGGGTAATACAAAGAAATCAGATTTGCAGATGTTAGATTTAAATTCAATTATCCGCGATATTATTCCTTTAATAAAGATTGATACGTATAATCAAAATAAATATATTCAAGTCGATACAAATGACATTCCGGAATTACTTTTAAATCGTAATGAGATACGGCAATTATTAATAAACCTATATCGTAATGGCTTAGAAGCGATGGGCACAGAGAAAGCTCTAACCATTAGCACCTACAAAGAAGGTCAAAATTGTGTGGTGCTTGCAGTGCGGGATCAAGGAAAAGGTATCAGGCCTGAAGTATTAGAGAAACTGGGTACTCCATTTTACACGACCAAAGATAATGGAACTGGATTGGGGTTAGGCATATGTTATGCCATTGCTGCCCGTCATAATGCAAAAATTGAAATTCAAACAGGATCGGAAGGCACTACCTTTTTTGTTAAATTTAATTATAAAAATAATAAACAATAACTTTATTTAGATTAGTTACGGTGAACCGTACCACAAATAAAAAGTAAAACCTAAGTAAACATAATCAATATATTTCACCTGAATTTTGCGTAACATTCATGTTTGAGTTGCCCACTAAATTAGAGGTGCATAACAAGAAATGGACTAACCTATATCAGGGTAGTCCATTTTCAAGTGTGTTAATTAATCGTAAACCCCCAACCATAATTTCGCACGATTATCTCATCCTTTTTTGCTTTATTAATATCATCTTCAAAGGAAGGAGCTATCCCATTACCAACTAAAATACCTTTTACAGTATGTAATTTTAACTCTTTTTTACATAGTTTGATATAATGTTTAATTTGATTTAAAGCATTTCGATCAATAGGCCCTTTCTTAATTTCTACTACAATAAATTCGTTATTAGAAGTATCTCTTAGTAACAAATCTAAACGTGATTCATCTGAGAAGATATGCTGTGATTTTTCAATTATATAGTTTGCACCAAGTATTGCAGGGTTAGAAATGATGAATTTTTCGATATCTCTTTCTAAAATTTGAAATACTTCTTCAGCGGTTAAAATTCTATTAGTGAGTCTACCTTTAGACTCATTTTGTTCAATTAACTCTAACAATAAATTGATATCAGATGGATTCAATTCTTTCCAAGTGCGAAGAGCAGAAGAAATTGCACTTAACAAGGTTTGACTAGGATTAAGATTTGCAGGCCTTGATAATTTACTCAGTAATTCAGGTGTAATTTCCAAAGGAACTTGAAGGACCTTAGATTGAATAGGATTTCCAAACGCAATACATTCGCTTGGTGTCAGTTGCTTTATCTCTTTCTTTAGGTGAGGATTATCATATTTATTCATTATTAGCCGATTCTGTTTGATATCTTTTATAAGCGCGACCTCTTCGACCATATAATATGCGGTTATATAGCGCTTGTTATGTATTGTTTTATGAAAGAATAGAAAATCTCCCTTTTGTACTTTTAGGAGCTTTTCGGTATTAGATCCTGACTCTCCATATGTATATTCTCTTAGCATTGGGTCCTCATGTCCGAAGTTTCGTTCAGCATCTTTATAACCAATTAGATAATTCAATATTGATTCCCTCCCATATTAATTCTGTTAACATTATAAATTAATTGGGTTAAAATGGATAATTTAAAGTACCTAAACAACATATGTTGCTGTTTGAAAATCATCCCCATAAGCATTAATCCACCTAAGACTACAAAACCTCCACCTAAAATGTTAAAGTAGTAACTTAACGACATTAATTTACACATGCTAAAAGCATTACTATAATCAACATTTCAGGAGGCAAAACAATGGCAATGAGCAACAACGATATATTAAAAAGAGTAAGATACGCTTTAGATATAAAAGATATAGATATGGTAGAAATCTTTAAACTTGGTGGTATGGAAGTAACGAAAGAAGACGTAGTTGATATGCTTACAAAAATAAAGAGAGCTCCTCAGCATGAAGCTGAAGATGACGATGTAATCGAAGATGAGTATGTCCTAACATGCGATATGATGATGTTAGAGGCATTTTTAAATGGATTTATTACTTTAAAAAGAGGAAAGCAAGATCCGAAACCAGGGCAACCGGCTCCTGTACAAAGCAAGGAGAGTGCCAATAACCTTCTTTTAAAGAAAATGAAAATTGCACTTTCATTAACGAGTGAAGATGTACTTGATATATTAGATAGTGTAGGCGTTACGGTAACAAAAGGAGAGTTAGGTGCTCTGTTAAGAAAAAAAGGCCATAAAAATTACAAAGAGTGCGGCGATAGATACGCAAGGAATTTCATTAAGGGATTAGGCGTAAAGTATAGAGGATAATAAGTTCGTTAAAGCAGTAAATGATATAATAGATAGAGTAGGATGTTCGTATCCTACTCTTTTTTATTTGTAAAAATAATATGCTAGGTGATGAAATGGTACATACATATTTAGGTGAGACAATTAATTTTCATATAACTTATAAGAAGAAAAAGTCTGTGCGTCTTTTTGTAGATTCGTACGGAAATGTGGAAGTGCAAGCTCCGAAAGGGACGCCTGTTGAATACTTAGTCCAGTTGCTAGAGGAGAAATGGGATTGGATTCAGAAAACACGTAAGGAAATGCAGGAGAGAGTGCGTGGTCCACAGGAAAAGGCTTATGATCAAGGAGAGGGTTTTCTGTATTTAGGGAATACGTATCCGATACAGATTTCTCAAGATGCAAGTATTACGCAAGACAATGCAGTGTTTGAAGGTAATAAGCTACATATTTATGTGAAAGAGCTTAAGGATGAGAAAGTCCAGCAGGCTTTAAAACGATTTTACTATAAGCAGTGTAAGTCATTAGTAGAGAAGAGTATTAAAGTGCATCAAAGTAACTTCAAAACAAAACCACGTTCTATTCGTATTACAGATAGTAGTCGTACGTGGGGAACTTGTGATTCAAATTTACAGCTAACATTTAATTGGAAGTTAGCGATGGCACCACAGCAAGTAATTGATTATGTAGTTGTTCATGAAATGTGCCATATGGTTCATTTAAATCATGATCGCTCTTTTTGGCGTCTTGTCGGGAAGATAATGCCCGATTATAAGGAAATGGAGAATTGGTTAGCGTTATCTAGTTGGAAGATGACGGTTTAGTAAGGAATATCGATTTTTATCGGTAAATCGAAATTTATCGTCGAATCGTTGATATATTGTAAGTTACGATAGATATATTTGAAAAATCGTTGATATATTGTGAGTAATGATAGATATACTCGAAAAATCGTTGATATAATTTCAGTTACCATAGAATCGTTTGGTGAAGAGAAAGTAAAAAGGAAGGGATACCCCTTCCTTTTTACTTATAGATTACCGTCCAAACTTCACAATAAAAGTATCGTCTATTTTTACCATCTCATACCCACGATACCCTTCCGAAAGCAACGCCTGCTGTCCACCAGCGTCACTCATCGGAACACTCTTAACATCCGTCCAATTTTCTTCCTTGCCTCCACGCAATTCCTTCACAAAAACATACCGCAGACTACCACCATACTTCTCTTTCAGCGCAGCAATCTCCATCCCTTGTGCAAATTTATCCTTCAAACTTGGAATGTTAAAAGGAGCAACGGTGCAGCAAACATAGTCGTATTTGCTATCTTCTTTTTGTAATTCATCCATGATGACTGTTGCTAATATTTTTTGCATCCCATTTCCTCGGCAGTTTGGATGAACATTTGATATTTCTTGATAGATGACGCGATGTAGTTCGCTTTCTGGTATGCCAATATCAAGTCCTAAATGTTCTTCGTCGATAGGAGGGACGAGTAGGGCACGAAATGCGATGAGTTCGTTGTCGATAAAAGCGCCGATCATCATGCCGTTTCCTCCTAGAATGTATTGAAATTCTTCTAACGAGAGTGGTTGTAAGCGACTTTTCTCTTCTAGCGCCTCAACTACAACGTTTTGTAGTGATAAGATGTGTTCGATATGCTCAAGTGATAGTAATGTAACGTGAAATGATTCGTTATTTTGTTTTAATGTTCCTTCGTATAGAACCGTCATATGATAGTCCTCCTTTAGCGTACAACGTCTTGAAAGACGGTTAGTTCTTGTAATGTATCTTCATTTATTTCAATGCCGAGTCCTGGCTTTTCGTTTAAGCGAATAAATGGTACGTCGTAATGTAAGTTTCCGATGTCTTTCGTGAACTTTAATGGACCTGTAAGTTCAACGCTCGTAATGATTTTCTTTGAGAAAGCGACATGAAACCCTGCGGAAGAGGCAACAGATGATTCGACCATTGATCCCACTTGGCATTCAATGCCGGCCATTTCTGCTTGATGAGCGAGTTTTACAGCGGGATATATGCCGCCGCATTTCATTAGTTTTATATTCACTTTATCAGCCGCGTCTAATTTAATGATTTGGCGCATTTCACGAGAACCTTTTAATCCTTCATCAATCATAAGCGGAAGGTCTGTTTTAGAGCGAATGTGAGCCATTGCGTCAATATCGTCTGCGACAACAGGCTGTTCAATCCAGTCGATGTTTAAATGATCTAATGAACGAAGGGCCGTTAATGTGTTTGCACTATTTTGCCACCCTTGGTTTACATCAACACGAATCGCGATATCACTTCCTACACGTTCACGTACAGCTTCAATACGTTTTACATCTTCTTTTACATTTGTACCGACTTTCATTTTGAAAGATTGGTAACCTTTCTGAATCATAGAGGCAGCTTCTTCTGCCATGTCCTCTGGATTAGCAATACTTAAGACGTGAGTGACAGGGAAGTCTTCATGGTAGCGCCCGCCAATTAATTGATATACAGGCTGATTTAATTTTTTGCCCATTATATCAAAACAAGCAATATCAATCGCGGCCTTCGCAGTAGGCACACCGTAAATTGTATTGTCCATCATATCGTGTATTTTCTCGATATTCATTGGATTTTGTCCGATGAGAGCAGGTGCAAGTGTATGTTTTAAAGTATGGAAAGTACTTTCCCATGATTCGCCTGTAACGTGATCATCAGCAACGCCCTCACCGTAACCGATAATGCCTTCATCTGTTTCCATTTTGACGATAATAGAAGGCATATCAGAATAAGAACCATAACTAATAACAAACGGATTGCGAAGTGGTAAACGAATTGCGTAAAGATGAATAGCTGTAATTTTCATTGAATAGAAACCCCTTCCTGTTTACAATAGTTTTGTACATTTGATATAGTTGACGTTAAATAGTCGTTAATTAATGATAAGGAGTTAGAGAAAATGATGATAAAAATTGCAGTTGTCGGTTCAAAGGAGTTTATGGAGAATCTTTTACCTATTGCTCATAAACTAGAAGAAATAGAGATTGATCCATACATTTACCTCCATCCGGCGGAATCTTCTGAACTTTTGAAGCGTTTAAAGCCTTGTGATTTCATCTTTTTCTCAGGTGCTTTACCTTATTATATGGCAAAAGAAATAAGAGAACAATTACGAATTCCAAGTACGTACTTACAGCAAGACGAGACAACTGTCGCATCTTCCATTCTTTCTGTCATGTATCATCAACGTATTCAACCACATAACATTTCAATTGATTTAGTAGACCGCTCATTCATTACAAATGTGTTCCATGATATCGGTATAAAAGAAAGTCCACAAGTGTTAGATTATGAAAATATGCTGTGGAGTAAAGATGAAATAAATAGAGTTATTGATTTTCATGTAGCTAAATATCAATCTGGAGATGCTCATTTAGCTTTAACTAGTATTCACGCTGTCTATGATGAACTTCAAAAAATAGGTATTCCTTCAGAGCGTATGATAGATCCGAAGCAATCCATTATACATGGGTTAAAAGATGCGAAAATAAAAGCTGAGTTAGCAAAAAGCCATTCAGCTACCGTTGGTGCTTGTATGATTTCTTCTTTAGAATTACGAGAAGGTTTGCTTGAGCAATTAGATGTCATTTCAAAAGAACTACGCGGTTCATTTAAAAAAGTTGATGAAATGACATTCATTTTGTATACGACGCGTGGTGATATTGAATCGATTATAAAAACAAATATGATAAATCATTTATTTGCGAGTATAGAAGGAACGATAGCTATTGGATTTGGTTACGGAAAAACTGTGAAGGAAGCAGAGCAAAATGCTAAAATCGCTCAAAGTTTCGCGAAGAATAATCCAATAGACCACTGTTTTTATATACTAACAAGTGATAAAGAACTATTTGGTCCGTTCCCGAAAGAACAGAGAGTACAAAGTTTGAAGAATGACAACCCAGAACTAATGAAAATAGCGAAGGAAACGAAACTGAGTCCAGCAAACTTATCAAAAATTATTCAATTTAGTCAATCACATCCGTCATTGAAGTTTACAGCAGCGGATCTTTCTGAATACTTACAAGTGACTCGGCGATCGACAGAAAGGTTATTAAAGAAACTAGTTGATTATGGGTATGCTCATATTTGCGGCGAGGAAATGCCCTATCAACAAGGGCGCCCCCGCGCAATATATGAAATGAATTTACCGGTATCTTTAAGCTTCTAGTTGTGCCTTTTGTTTTTTTAGTAGTTCCGCTTTTTCAATGTCTGATAGTTTCGTAATTGTGAGACCAGTTATACCGTAAATGATTGAAATAATAGGTACGATGAAATTCAATATAGCATAAGGAGCATATTCGAATGCGCCAACTCCAAGTGTTGCGAGTATAAATACACCACATGTATTCCAAGGTACGAAAACAGAAGTTAATGTTCCGCCATCTTCTAATGCTCTGGATAAATTTTTAGAATGTAGTCCTTTTTCTGTGTATGCATTTGCGTACATTCTTGAAGGAACAACAATCGAAATATATTGTTCAGAGCAAGTAAGGTTTGTTGCAAAGCAAGATGCGATAGTAGAAGCGATAAGTCCTTTTGCTGATGTCGCTAATTTTAAAATTTGATTTACAATTGAGCGAAGAATGCCAGTATGTTCTAATACTCCTCCAAAAGTCATAGCGACAATTGTCATAGAAACTGTATTCATCATCGAATCTAAGCCACCGCGGTTAAAGAGTTCGTCTACTAGCTTGTTGCCAGTGTCTATGACAAATCCATTTTGGAGTGCACCGACAGATGCCGAGACAGAACCACCTTGGATAAAGACTTGTGATAAAAACCCTAAAATAATACCTACGAGAATGGCTGGTATAGCAGGAACTTTTTTAGCGACCAATATCATAACGACTACAGGTATGATTAATAGGAAAGGCGAGATAACAAAGTTTTGTTGCAATACTTGTAACGTTTGATCGATACCTTTTGCATCAATATCGTTAGCGCCGAAGCTTCTTCCTAAGAACGCATAAACGATAAGAGTAATAATTAAACCTGGAATTGTAGTAAATAACATATGACGAATATGTGTGAATAGATCTGTATTTGTTAATCCTGCAGCTAAGTTTGTCGTGTCTGAAAGCGGTGACATTTTATCGCCGAAATAAGAACCGGAAATGATAGCACCGGCAACCATTGGAGCTGGGATTCCCATACTTAGGCCAATTCCCATTCCTGCAACCCCAATTGTTCCCATTGTAGACCAAGAGCTACCGATAGCTAATGCAACAATAGAACAAATAATTGTAATTGAAACTAAAAATAGTGATGGAGTTAAAAGATTTAAACCGTAATAAATCATTGTTGCGACGATTCCGCCGCCAATCCAAGCACCGATCGTTAAACCTACTAGAATAATGATAACGATAGCGGGTAATGCGAGGCGAATTCCTTTATACATTGCTTCTTCAATATCGTGCCATTTGTAACCGTAACGCCAAGCGACGATAGAAGCAACGGTTGTACCGATAATAAGTGGGACGTGAGGGCTTTGTTTTAATACAACAATTGTAACCATCATAACTGCAACTGTAATGATAATAGGGATTATTGCTACGCCAAAAGGTATTTCTTTTTTCATAAACTGCCTCCTCATTATGTATGTTTGTATTTTTAGAATTGTCGCAAAATAGACGTTATTAAATTATAATAACTAAAAATTGATATGAGCGTCAATAAAAAACAGAAAATAAGGAATGTTCTATCGTTATGAAGTGAGTTGTCGATCACGTTTAAAAATAAACAATTGACTTTTTTCTTAAAATTCAATATGTTCATAAAAACATCTGTTTTTCATAAGTATAATTAACCTGAATGGTTTTGGAATTTGGGAAGGAGAATGTAGCTTTGAAAACATTAGAATTACAAGAGCGGTTAACTGAAATTTTTCAGCATTTACATGAAAACCCTGAAGTGAGTTGGAAAGAGTATGAAACGACAGCGTATATTACTAACTTTTTAAAAGAAGAAGGAATTTCATATAAAATATTTGATGATTGCCCAGGCGTGATTGCTGAAATTGGAAGCGGAAATCCAGTTATTGCAATTCGTGCCGATATGGATGCACTTTGGCAAGAAGTGGACGGAGAGTTTAAAGCGAATCATTCATGTGGTCACGATGCTCATATGACAATTGTGATGGGGCTTATTTTACAATTGAAAAATATGAGATGGGATAGTGGAACGGTTAGATTTATTTTTCAGCCGGCAGAGGAAAAAGGAAATGGTTCTTTAAAGATGGTAGAGAAGGGTGCTGTAGATGATGCTGATTTCTTATTTGGTGTTCATTTAAGACCGATTGAAGAACTGCCTTTGAAACAAGCTGCCCCGTCTATTCGTCACGGAGCAGCAGGATTTTTAGAAGGAACGATTCATGGAGATGATGCACATGGGGCACGCCCACATCAAGGGATAAATGCAATTGACGTCATTTCTATGATCAATATCGGTTTGAAAAATATATGGCTACCACCGCAAAGTTCATATTCAGTGAAGATGACAAGGTGCCAAGCTGGTGGAGATAATTTAAATATCATTCCAGGTAACGGGCATTTTAGCTTAGATGTAAGAGCAGAAAATAATATATTACTAAATGAATTGAAGCAAAAAATAGAGCGAGTAATTCTATCAGCGGAATCAATGGGATCTAAAGTATGTTATGAGTGGATTGATCTTGCACCAGGAGCTGAAGTGTCAGAAGAAGCTGAGCGCTTTATGCGAAAAGGCATTCTTGAAGTATACGGGGAAGAGGGGTGCACTGGACCGCTGTATACGACAGGAAGCGATGATTTCCATTACTACACAGTGAAGAGACCACATTTAAAAGCTGTCATGCTTGGACTAGGGGCCAACCTACAACCTGGATTACACCATCCATATATGAAGTTCGATCATAGTTGTATTATGGATGGAGTAGAAATATTGAAACAAACTGTATTGAAAGTATTAGAGGACAGGGGCTAGATAGCTCCTGTTTTTTTGTAGGAATTTGTTGTTAAGTCGATATATTGAAAAAATCGTTTATATAATTTCACGTACCTATTAATTTGATGAAAAATCCTTCTCCAGTACATGGTGTATAATAAGAAGTACCATTTCTTAATAGGAGAAAAAAATGAACGAACAATATTATGATGCAGTTTTAAATATAAAAACAGTAGGTGAACAAAAAGGGTTTAACAAGTCTATGCACTATCACCGTTATGAACCGACCCCATATAGCGGATTAGATGAGTTACTGAATCAATATGAGATAAAACGTAGTGACCGAGTTGTAGATTTCGGATGCGGAAAAGGACGATTAAACTTTTACATGCATCATAAGTGTGATGCTTCAGCGGTTGGAATTGAAATGAATGAAGAGTTTTATAAAGAAGCAATGGATAATCTTGAGCGTTATGCACGAAAGGTAAGAAACAGTAAAGATAAAATTGGGTTTGAATGTTGTTTAGCGCAAGAATATGAGATTGATCCACGTGATAATCGGTTTTATTTCTTTAATCCATTTTCTGTACAAGTGTTTATGAACGTAGTCAATAACATTTTGCTTTCGGTAGAGGAAATAGAGAGAGAAGTGGATATTATTTTATACTATCCTTCTGAAGATTATATTTTCTTCTTGGAGAATCAGACTGCGTTTGAATTGAAGAGGGAAGTAAGGTTGCCTGGTGCTTATGAGAAAAATGGGAATGAAAGATTTTTAGTGTATACATTAAGAATATAAAAAAGCAGGTGCCTTGGCACCTGCTTTTCTTTACTCACGTCTATAAATTAGTTACGGATTAAGTAATCAAATGCACCTAAAGCTGCGTTTGCACCTGAACCCATAGAGATGATGATTTGTTTGTACGGATTATTTGTACAGTCACCTGCAGCAAACACTCCTGGTACGTTTGTAGCGCCGTGCTTGTCTGTTACGATTTCACCGCGAGCGCGTTCAACTGTTTCGCCTAACCAGTCTGTGTTTGGCACAAGACCGATTTGTACGAATACACCTTGTAATTCAACGTGATGAACTTCCTCAGTTTCACGATCGATGTAAGAAATACCGTTTACTTTATCAGTACCAGTGATTTCTTTCGTTTGAACGTTTTTCAGAACAGTTACGTTTGGTAAGCTGTTAAGACGCTCTTGTAATACAGCATCAGCTTTTAATTCTGGCATAAATTCAAGAACAGTTACGTGCTTAACGATACCTGCTAAGTCGATAGCTGCTTCAATACCAGAGTTACCTCCACCGATAACTGCTACGTCTTTTCCGATGAATAATGGACCGTCACAGTGTGGGCAGTATGCTACACCTTTATTTTTGAACTCAGCTTCACCTGGTACGCCAACGTTACGCCAGCGAGCACCTGTTGAAACGATTACGCTCTTACTTTTCAGAATAGCGCCGTTTTCAAGTTCCACTTCAATAAGTTCTTTTTTCTCTAAACGTTTCGCACGTTGTAGATTCATTACATCGATGTCGTATTCTTTTACGTGCTCTTCAAGACTTGCTACTAGCTTAGGACCTTCAGTGCGTTTTACGCTGATGAAGTTCTCAATACCCATAGTATCCATTACTTGACCGCCGAAGCGCTCAGCAACGATACCAGTGCGGATACCTTTACGTGCTGCATAAATCGCTGCACTTGCACCAGCAGGGCCGCCACCAACAACAAGAACATCGTATGGATCTTTATCAGAAAGCTCTGATGCATCTGGACCGTTACCCATTTTAGCTAAAATTTCTTCAAGTGTCATACGACCGCTTCCGAAAGATTCGCCGTTTAGGAAAACTGTTGGTACTGCCATGATGTCTTTGCTTTCTACTTCCTCTTTGAATGCAGCGCCATCAATCATAGTATGTGTAATACCAGAGTTTAGAACGCTCATTACGTTAAGAGCTTGTACAACATCAGGACAGTTATGACAACTTAGGCTGATATAAGATTCAAAATGATATTCGCCTTGAATGTTTTTAATTTGATCGATTAATTTTTGTTCAACTTTTGGAGCGCGTCCACTTACTTGTAGTAAAGCTAACACTAATGAAGTAAATTCGTGTCCTAATGGAATACCAGCGAATACGACACCAGTGTCTTCACCAGGGCGATTTACGCTAAAGCTTGGTGTTCTCTCTAATTCAACTTTTTCTACTGTAATCTTAGATGACATAGTAGCTAATTCGTCTACTAGAGATAACATATCTTTAGATACGTTATCGTCTCCAGCGCTTACTTTAAGTAAAATATCGTTCTCCATTAACTGAAGGTATTGGGATAGTTGTGTTTTTATATCTGCATCTAGTATCATTTTGATCGAACTCCTTAGATTTTGCCTACAAGGTCAAGGCTTGGTTTAAGTGTTGCAGAACCCTCTTGCCATTTAGCTGGGCAAACTTCACCTGGGTTGTTACGTACGTATTGAGCTGCTTTAATTTTGTTAACAAGAATGCTTGCGTCACGGCCGATACCGTCAGCATTGATTTCCATAGATTGGATAACGCCGTCTGGATCGATGATGAATGTACCACGAGCAGCAAGACCTTCTTCTTCCATTAAAACGTTGAAGTTTGTAGTGATTGTGCGAGTTGGGTCACCAATCATGATGTACTCGATTTTGCCGATAGTTTCTGAGCTATCATGCCATGCTTTGTGAGTGAAGTGAGTGTCTGTAGATACAGAGTATACTTCAACGCCTAAGTCTTTAAGAGTTGCATATTGGTTTTGTAAGTCTTCAAGTTCAGTTGGGCAAACGAATGTGAAGTCAGCTGGGTAGAAACAAACTACACTCCATTTTCCTTTTAAACTTTCGTCAGTAACTTGGATAAATTCTCCATTATGGTAAGCATTAGCTTTAAACGGTTTTACTTCTGTGCCGATTAATAACATATTAAAATTCCTCCTAAATGTTGGTTTTGAGCATCAAAAAATAGTGTGCTCATAAAATATATTTTTTAATTAACTATAATAATTCTAATTCGATATTAATTATCATATAGAAGTGGTTATTTTGTCAAGAGAATAAACCAACTTTATATCAATTTAATTAATATTTATTCTCAATTAAGGTTGTTAGAGAATTAAAAGGTAGTTTTCATGTAATCGATTTTCAACGAGTATGTAAAAGAGTAGTGCGTATGTTAGAGACATGGTGTAAGTATAAATTGTTAGGAAGGGAATATTTCTTAGAAGTTGTGGATTTGAAAAGGATTGCTTATTTCTATTTTACAAAGAATTGTGCGATAAATAAAATAAAATGAATTAGAATCTTTTTGAACATTTTTTGTCATCTCAAATATATAATTAGGAAGCATATTGCAGTAATATAGAAACATTGACTCAAGATGTTAACAAGATATAATAAAACCTAGATATACCTTTCAAAAAGAAGGAGATATAATATAGGATGAAAAAATTTCACCCTATTATTTTTTATAGCTTTTAGAAAACGCTTACAATCAGTGTGGAGGGGAAACCATGTCTAAGTTCACGAAGTATTTTTTAATGGAAGCTAAAGATGTGATTGTATATGTGAAAGAGAAATTATGTAAGTTTGAGGATGCAAAGGGGTTACAGTGTAAAGAAATAGGCGATGGTAATTTAAATTATGTATTCCGTGTTTGGGATGAACAGAAGAAGATTTCTGTCATTGTAAAGCAAGCTGGGCATACAGCACGCATTTCAGACGAGTTTAAGTTGTCGACGAATCGTATTCGTATAGAATCGGATGTTTTGCAGTTAGAGGAGGAGTTAGCACCTGGGCTTGTTCCAAAGGTATATTTGTTTGATAGTGTGATGAATTGTTGCGTAATGGAAGATTTATCGGACCATACAATATTACGTACAGCACTTATAAATCATCAAATATTTCCGAGGCTTGCTGACGATGTAACGACTTTTTTGGTAAACACACTCTTATTAACATCGGATGTTGTAATGAATCATAAAGAGAAGAAGGAACTTGTGAAGAATTATATAAATCCTGAATTATGTGAGATTACAGAAGACCTCGTCTACGCTGAGCCATTTACAAATCATAATAAGCGTAACGAGTTATTTCCGTTAAATGAAGGATGGATTAGAGAGCATATTTATAGTGATAAAGAGCTTCGTTTAGAAGTAGCAAAACTTAAGTTTTCTTTTATGACGAATGCACAGGCGCTTATTCATGGTGATCTGCATACTGGTTCTGTTTTTGTGAAAAATGATTCCACGAAGATTATTGATCCTGAGTTTGCCTTTTATGGACCAATGGGATATGACGTTGGGAATGTAATGGCGAATTTAATGTTTGCTTGGGTGAATGCAGATGCGACCATGGCGCTTGGAGCTGAGAAAGATACGTATATGGGTTGGCTACAATCGACAATGGTAGAGGTAATTGATTTATTTAAGAAGAAGTTTTTAGATGCTTGGAATATTCATGTGACCGAGATTATGGCGAAGGAAGAAGGCTTTAACAAAGTATATTTACAATCTGTATTAGAAGATACGGCTGCAGTGACGGGCCTTGAGTTAATTCGTCGTATTGTTGGGCTAGCGAAAGTGAAAGATATTACTTGTATTGAGAATGAGGAAGCACGTGCTAGAGCGGAACGCATTTGTCTTCAAGTAGCGAAGAAGTTTATTTTACGAGCGAATCAATATAAAACAGGCACAAGCTTTGTAGAAACGTTAAAAGAACAGTCAATGCACTATGCGAAGTAAGGGGAGAAGATGATGGAAGAACAATTAATACCCATTCAGTGGAAAGATAATGCTTTAGTTTTATTAGATCAAACATTACTACCGAATGAGGTTGTCTATGAATCTTTCAAGACAGCTGAAAGTGTGTGGGATGCCATTCAAGTAATGAAAGTAAGAGGAGCACCAGCGATTGGTGTTTCAGCAGCGTATGGTGTGTATTTAGGAGCTAAGGAAGTTACTCAAAGTACGGTGGAAGACTTTATAGAGGAAGTCAAAAAGATATGTGCATATTTGACAACATCAAGGCCAACAGCAGTAAATTTATTTTGGGCACTTGAAAGAATGGAGACAGTCGCGACAGAGAACTCACATTTATCAATCGTCCAGTTGAAAGATAGATTACTAGAGGAGGCAAAAGAGATTCATAGAGAAGATGAAGAAATTAACCGTCAAATCGGAGAACATGCATTAACATTATTCCATGATGGAATGGGAGTATTAACACATTGTAATGCCGGTGCGTTAGCGACGACTAAGTATGGGACTGCGACAGCTCCAATGTACTTAGCGAAAGAAAAAGGATGGGACTTAAAAATCTTTTCGGATGAAACACGTCCTAGATTACAAGGTTCAACGTTAACAGCCTTAGAACTACAACGAGCGGGGATTGATGTTACTGTCATTACGGATAACATGGCAGCTATGGTCATGTCACAAGGGAAGATTGATGCGGTAATCGTTGGGTGCGACCGTGTGGCAGCCAACGGTGATGTAGCAAATAAAATTGGGACATTAGGCGTATCTATTCTAGCGAAATACTACAACATTCCGTTTTATGTAGCAGCACCAACACCGACAATCGACTTAAAAACACCGACAGGAAAAGAAATTCCAATCGAGGAAAGAGATGCTTCTGAAGTGATTAATCGCTTCGGACAATATTCTGCTCCGAAAGAAAGTAAAGTATATAATCCGGCATTTGATGTCACACCACATGAAAATGTAACAGCGATTATTACGGAAAAAGGGATTGTAAAAGCACCGTTTACGGAGAACTTAAAAAATCTATTTCAATAAGTAGATAGATTTAAAAAGTCAGTCATCATAAGCTTCATACTTAGGGGGATGTATATGTTATTACAAAAAGAAAGAGAAGAAATTGTAGCGTATGGAAAGAAAATGATTTCTAGCGGTTTAACAAAGGGGACAGGCGGCAATATTAGTATTTTTAATCGTGAACAAGGTCTTGTTGCGATTAGCCCAAGTGGTTTAGAGTATTATGAAACAAAACCTGAAGATGTAGTTATATTAAACTTAGATGGTGAAGTGGTAGAGGGAGAGAGAAAACCGTCAAGCGAGCTCGATATGCACCTTATTTATTATAGAAATCGTGAAGATATAAATGCGCTTGTGCATACACATTCACCTTATGCGAAGACGATTGCATCATTAGGGTGGGAGCTTCCTGCTGTATCATATTTAATTGCTTTCGCAGGCCCGAATGTTCGCTGTGCACCGTATGAAACATTTGGTACGAAGCAACTGGCAGATGCTGCTTTTGAAGGAATGATTGATCGCCGTGCCGTTTTACTTGAGAACCACGGTTTAATTGCAGGTGCAAATAACATAAAAATGGCGTTTACTGTTGCAGAAGAAATTGAGTTTTGTGCGCAAATTTATTATCAAACGAAAAGCGTCGGAGAGCCGAAGCTATTGCCAGAAGATGAGATGGCGAATTTGGCGAAGAAGTTTGAAGGGTATGGACAGCAGTAGAATGAAATAAAAACCCCCTCAAGAAAAAATCTTGAGGGGGTTTCTTTACGCCTTCTTAAGCAACAAATACATAAAGTAAGGGGCACCAATTAAAGCAACGACAATACCTGCTGGGATGCCATTAGGTTCAACGATGTTTCTTCCGATTGTGTCAGCAAATAGCAATAGCCATCCGCCGATTAAAAGGGCGATAGGCATGAAAATTTGATGTCTTGGACCTACTAAAGATTTCGCGATATGAGGAGCCATTAGTCCGATAAAGCTAATTCCTCCTGTTACGGAAACAGCTGCAGCTGCAAGCGCGACGGCTGCAACTAATAAGTATCTGCGTTCTTTTTCAATTTCAATTCCAACACCGATTGCGACTGGTTCGTTTAATGCTAGAATGTTTAATCGATTTGCTTTATAGAAAACGAACGGAATTAATACGATTAACCATGGGAGCATTGCTAAAACGAAGATCCAGTCATCTCCCCAAATATTTCCGGCAATCCATTTTGAAATAAAGTCTACTTTCATACGATCTGCGGATGAAATAAGGACAATCATCGTTCCAGATAGTGCAAATGCAAAACCGATACCGGTTAATGTTAATCGCACCGGCTGAAGTCCAGTTGATTTACTATATGAAAATACGTAGATTAGAACAGCTGTCAGAAATGCCCCGATAAATCCAACGACAGGTAGTAAGTAAAGAAATGAACCTACATCTATTGGAAAGTATAAAAAGAAAATAGCAACAGCAACACCGGCCCCAGAGTTGATTCCGAGAATACCAGGTTCAGCTAAATCATTTCGAGTAATTCCTTGCAGAATAGCCCCTGATAAAGCGAGAGCCATACCAGCTAATAATGTAATAACAATTCTAGGTAGTCTTAAAGAGTATAAAACAAACTCCTCTTTAAAAGTCCCTTGTCCCATTAATGTTGGGAGTAGTCGATCATAGGATAAAGATGCTGAACCAAGTCCCATTCCAACTACAATGGTGGTGATGGTCAGTATTAGTAAAGCGAGTATAATAAGACGTTGTTTTCTTAGAATAGATTGCATCATGAGAATGTTTTTCCTCCTTTACGTACAACGAATAGGAAGAATGGTAGCCCTACAATTGCGACAATAGCGGCAACTGGTGTTTCGTATGGAGCGTTAATAGTACGTCCGATTGTATCTGCAAGTAGCATAAAGGAAGCTCCAGCAATTGCTGACATCGGTATAACAAATCGGTAATCTGGACCGAAAATTGGGCGTACCATGTGAGGTACCATTAAACCGATAAATGCCATATTTCCGACAAGCGCTACAGAAGCACCAGCAAGTAAGATAATAATGATAAATAGAATGGTTTTAATAACAATAATTTTTTGACCTAGTCCAATAGCCACTTCTTCACTAAAACTAAGAACTGTCAATTTTTTTGCTAGTAAGATAGCGATAAAGATACTAATTGAAATGACTGGAATAATAATTTTCAATTGGCTCCAAGTAGTTCCAATTACGCCCCCAGCAGTCCAAAGCGATACATCTTGTGAAATTTTGAAGTAAATGCCGACTCCTTCTGAAATTGCGAGTAGAAATGCTGAAACGGCAGCACCGGCTAATACAATTCGAAGAGGGGACAGCCCGCCTTTTTTCACCATACCAATTCCAAATACCATAATTGCGCCAATTGCAGCACCGATAAAGCAAGCAAATGTTAAGTAAAGATAGCTGATGGAAGGATTGAAAGCAAGTGTCAGTGCAAGCGCAGCATTTGCTCCACCAGATAGCCCTAATAATCCAGGATCTGCAAGTGGATTTCGTGTTAATCCTTGCATAATTGCTCCAGAAACAGCAAGTCCAGCTCCTACAAAAATAGCAGCAACTTCACGTGGCAAACGTATTTCGCGAATAATAGATATTTTGTCCCCTTTAGCGGAGGAAGTAAGTGCTAACCATACGTCTTTTATTGAAGTATCTGCAGCACCTAATACCATTGCTACCATAAAAATAAGAAAGAATGCAATTATACTCAAAATTAGTTTGTATGTAAAAGCTATAGAACGTGGATTGTCGTGATCTTTTGTCATTCGTTTCACATCTTTTCTGTTCATAGAATAAAGGAAGAGGAATTCTTAAATTAAGAATTCCTCATGTTTGTATTATTTACCAAGAAAGCTCTTCTTGAAGAAGTCTAGTTGGAAATCTAATGTAAGTGGATCATTGAAATAGAATTCCATCATGTTTGCTTCGTATACGCGATTATTTTTTACTGCTGGGATGTTTTTATATGATTCTGTCTCTTGGAATGAGTTATCAGTATCTTTGTTTTTACTTACGATTAAGTAATCACCAGCAAATTCAGGTAATACTTCAGTAGATAATGCGTAGTAACCTTCTTTTAATGCTTTTTCTTTTACTTTTTCAGGCATTTTTAATTTCATTTCTTGGTACAGAATTTCTGTTCCACGGCCCCAGTTCTCGCCGTATACATAAAGTTGTTTGTTGAAGTTTTCTACAACAGAAACTGTTGCATCTTCACCGATTTTTGCTTTAATTTCTTTACCAGCGTCTTGTGCACGTTTCTTGAAGTCATCAATCCAAGTTTTTGCTTCTTTTTCTTTGTTTAATAATTTACCGATTTCTAAATGCTGTGTTAAGTAATCAACTTTTCCGTAAGTGTACGTTACAGTAGGAGCGATCTTCTTTAACTTATCAACATTTTTAATATTTGATAAACCAATGATTAAATCTGGATTTAGTTCAGCGATTTTTTCAACGTTTTCATCTGATACTTCAGCAACATCTTTCAGTTTGCTATCAAAGCGTGGGTTTTGTTTAGACCATGAATCTACCCCAACAAGATTTACATCTAATGACATTACGTTACCAGCGAATGATGATAAAACAACAACACGTTTTGGATTTGCAGGAACTTCTACTTTACCATTTTCAGATTGGTATGTAATTGTTTCTGATTTACTACCTTTTGCATCGTTCTTTTTGTCTGTAGAGCCATTGCTACAAGCGCTCATAACAAGAACGAAAAGAACTGTTAGTGAAATAAATAACTTTTTCATTGTTTTTCTCCTTTAACATAGATGATATGTGTATATAACAATTTGTTTAACTGTATTCTTTTTGAAAGAGTAGTGGTAATGCAAAATGCTTATTAAAAATCTTGAATATGAGATTCTACAATATAGTATTAACCATATTAATAAAAGAAGATGTAATCTCAAATTTGCTAATTATTAACAAATTGATAATGATTATCACTATTGATTCTTTAAATAATATAATTTTATATAGGTGTATTGTCAATAGTAATTTTGATTGTAAATTTTGCGGAAACAGGTTATATTTTATTGAGAATGATAATCAATGACTAGTGGCTGAGGAGTGACACGAATGAATCAAGAAGAATTGTTTGATGTAACTGTGATAGGCGGAGGACCTGCAGGGCTTTATTCAGCTTTTTATAGTGGACTCAGAGAGATGAAAACGAAAATAATAGAATTTCAACCACAGTTAGGTGGGAAAATACATGTTTATCCAGAGAAGATGATTTGGGATGTAGGAGGGCTGCTGCCAGTTACAGGTGATAAATTAATTGAACAACTTGTACAGCAAGGGCTAACATTTAAGCCAGAAGTGGTATTAAGTACAAAAGTAGAATCGATTATTCGTAACGAAGATGGCACTTTTACGTTAAAAGCAAGCACTGGAGAAGAACATTTTTCAAAAACAGTTATCGTCGCAACTGGAAGTGGTATATTGAAACCTCAAAAGTTATTAATTGAAGGTGCTGAGCGATTTGAAGTATCTAATTTAAATTATACAGTGAAATCTTTAAAGCGTTTCAAAGGTAAGACGGTCATTATTTCCGGCGGAGGAAATTCTGCTGTTGATTGGGCAAATGAATTAGAACCAATTGCGAAAAAAGTGTATGTAACATATAGAAAAGAAGAATTATCTGGTCATGAAGCACAAGTAAAACAACTGCTGAACAGCTCGGCGGAGTGTTTCTTTAATACATCGATTACAAAACTCATTGCTGGTGATAATCATGAAGCGATCGAATATGTAGAATTAACGAATCATGAAACAAGTGAAATTTTACATTTACCTATTGATGAAGTGATTATTAACCATGGATATGAACGTGACATTACGTTATTAGAAAATAGTGAGTTAGACGTTGCAATTATAGATAATTATTATATTGCAGGTAATGCGAATAGTGAGTCCTCTGTAGATGGATTATATGCTGCGGGAGATATTTTAAAGCACGAAGGGAAATTACACTTAATTGCGGGAGCATTCCAAGATGCTGGAAATGCTGTAAATAAAGCGAAACAATTTATTCAACCTGATGCAAGTGAGTACGGAATGGTTTCTTCGCATAATGAAGTATTTAAGAAGAGGAATCGTGAATTGATCAAGCAGATGATGAAATAATAAAGTGAAACTGTAATCAGTGGGGCCATTCTCCGCTGATTATGGCTACGCACTAATATAGCGGGATAAAGAAACAAGTACCCCCCATTTACTTCTCTTTTCGAGTGACGAGAGAGGTAAATGGGGGTTTTCCTGTTTACTATATTTTCAATCATTGTAATGACACCGGTTTCATCAGTTCATGTGATATGAACGTTTTATTTGTAAATCTTCCTAGAAAACAATGAATCTATGTTTTACTGCCGCAGAACAGTATTACATTATGCTGTCCCTTTAGCTCGTTCGTTAGGAAATGGCATATTTAATATAGAAGCAATGTACTGTTTTCCATGCATTCGAGCTAATGATTCTAATATTTGACGGACGCGTTTTGTAAGATGTCCTTGTTCCTTTATAGCTTCACAATATGCGTCATAGAAAACGTATTTAGCCCAAAGGAAATCATCTTGTTGGAATAAAAAATGATTTTTGTACCATTCTCCAATTGTATGGTAACAATTGTTTTCATGTATTGCTGCGCTTTGAGAAAGAATACGATCAGATAAAGATGTAGTTAAATGAGAAATTGTGTTTTCTGTTTCAAATTGTAATGTTTTTTCTAACATTGTAATGATGTGACGAGTAGCCATATGTTAACTCTCCTTTGTGTAAATGGGTAATACCATTATATATTTAAAAAATCCTTACTATATTATTATACAATATATGGAATGCATCCACCTTCTTTTTAAATTGCATTTACAAAATCTTTTTTATTTGTTTACAAAAATAAAGTAAGATACAGTATATATGAAAAAAATAATAAAGGAATGAACGCGTTGTATATAACAGTAGAAGAAGCTGCGGAGTATTTGAATTTACCAAAGTCGTATATTGAAGAGCTAATTCAGCAAAAGAAAATTCGTGCACTATTTGATGGAGAGCAATATTTATTAAATAAAGAACAATTCAATACACATTTAGAACAAATGGAAAAATATAAGCAATTAGTGGAAGATATATTGAACGAACCAATTCCAGAAGATATGGATGTTAAAGACGAAGATTAAATTATGGGAGATCCCGTATGAAGATATGCAGAAATGTATCTTCATACGGGATTTTTTGTTTAAAGATATCAAAAGCCTAAGGAGCGTTTAGCATTTCTTCGAATTTTGATAGGTAGTAGTCTACCATGTTAAAAGCATATTTTTTTACAGCTAGGACAAACATAGAGAACGTAACCTGTACAGATACATATACTATCAGTGCAAAAGCTTATAAATTAATGAAAAGCTTATAAATTAATGGAAGGGGTTTTCTCGTGAGTTTATTTCATTGTGATTTTTTGAAAGACTTAATTGGATCTTATGTGAGAGTAAACAGGGGTGGTCCAGAATCTCAAAAAGGAACAATAATATCAGTATGTCCGGACTACTTCGTATTGCAGAATGAAAAAGGTGAGCTTTATTACTATCAACTTAGTCATCTAAAAAGTGTTACAAAAAATGCGAAAGACTGTGGATCAAATGATTCCGAGTGGGAAGATTGCGAATGTGCAGAAGACTTTGAGGCACTACTTCAAACTTTCAAATATTGCTGGGTAAAAATTAATCGCGGTGGTCCAGAGAAAGTAGAAGGCATTTTGCAAGATGTATCTTGTGATTTCGTAACATTAATCGTAAAAGAGGAACTTATATTAATTGCAATAAAGCATATTAAAAGCGTTAACTATAATGCATTAGCATGCGGAGAGAGCGATGAGAGCGATGATAGTAGCAGTAAGGAAAATAGTAGCAATAATTCAGGTCGCGCTCGTGCACAAAGACAATCAAGTAGAGGAAGATAAGAGGAAAGGGGGATACGAAATTGGAGAATGTATTATGCTGTGACCAAATTAAATGTTTAGTTGGTGAGACTGTAAAAGTAAACCTTCGCGGACCAGAGAGTCGAGTGGGGGTACTTGTATCGTTAGGAAGAGATTACCTTACATTACAACTTCCTCTTGGTGAATTAGTATATTACCAACTAAAGCATGTGAAGAGTCTAGTTAAAAAAGTGAAAGAAAGTAAATGTGGCGATTGCTATGTTTCATGTTTCTGCTCTGAGGATGATACTTTTGTCGATGTATTACGTGACTTGAAGTATAAGTGGGTAAAAATTAATCGTGGCGGTCCAGAATGTGTAGAAGGTTTGTTAAGTGAGGTACACCATGACTGTATTACACTAGTAAACTGCGATGAAGTTATTTATGTAATTAAGTCTCATATTAAGAGTGTGAGCCAAGTAGTGAAATGTAAAAAGAATGAAGAAGAATAATGTTTGATAAATAAGAGGGGCATTATGGTTGAAGGTGAAGAACGATTTCTTATTTCGGATAGTATGAAAAGGAAGTCCTTACTATTCAGACGGAACATTGCCCCTGATTATTTTTTGGAATGGAGAATAGGAAAGCAAAAAATTTATAGGAAGGAGGATATAGATGAATGAGTTAAACAAAAGTATTGGAGAAAATATATATGTTAAACTAATCGGTGAAAAAAGATTTAAAGGTGTATTAATAGACGTAGGAAATGATATTGTTGTTCTTTACAATGGACAAGACTACGTATATATATCTTTATACCATGTACAATATTATAAATTTTTAAGACCATATGATGAGGAAATATCAAAACCAGATGTTGATTCTGTAATTAAGAGGGAATCGCCTTCCATTTCTTTGAGAAAAGTATTAAGTACTTCTAAAGGAATTTTTACAGAAGTTTATGTAGCAGGAAATGCTCCAATACATGGTTATGTTACAAGTGTAATGAACGATTATATTGTTTTTTATAGTCCAGTTTATAAAACAGTATATATATCTTTAAAGCATTTGAAATGGTTAATTCCGTATAAAGAAAATCAAGTCCCGTACGCCCTCAATAAAAATGAACTTCCCGTGAATCCATTAAATATTACGTTAGCTAGAACATTTGAAGAACAGCTTATTAAAATGTCCGGCAAAATCATGGTGTTCGATTTAGGTGAGGAATCTAATAAGATCGGAAAGATGGCAAAGATTGATGAAGGGCATATTGAAATATTAAAAGCACGTGATGCAAAAATGTATGTGAATATTCAACATGTGAAATCTGTCCATTGTCCGTAATCTAGTTGAAAGGGCTGGCTTTTTCTTTTATATGCAGAAGAAAAGGTCGAGCCTATTTGTTTAGCTCGATTTGAATATGAGAGGGAAAATGAATTGAATATAAATGTGTTAGTGTGACCTTTGAAGAGGAAATCTTGTGCAAAATTATAAAAAATATGTACGAGCCATTTTTTATATATTCAATTTATTTTTTTGTGGGAGAACTGCTCAACTAATATATTAAAGGGGTTTTGTTTGTGGAGCAGTTTCCAAATTCGTTATCGATTACATTACTTGGTAGTGCTGGTGGAGCAGCAAAAGCAGTTTTAGCAATTTTAAATCAAGCGATAGCAAATGAAAAAGACCCGATTTATGAAGCGATAAAGAATGTTACATTTCATTTGGTTGACATAAAGCAAAAAGATAGGGCTTATTATGGTGAGTTGTTTCCAAATTTGAAAGATCAATTGTTTTTATATGAAATCGACCTTCAAGATGTAGTGAAATTCAAACAACATTTGAAAGAAAAAAGTACGGGTGTTGTTATTGATGTTTCGGGTGCAGATACGATCAGAGTCTTAAGCTGTTGTAATGAACTTGGAATTTTTTATATTAATTCAGCTTTGGAAAATGAGGCAGTAGATCAGGACGATAGTTTAATCGGCTTTCAGCTTACGGAAAGATATACGAGGTTTGAGAAGGAGAAAGAGAAATTTACAAATACAAAAGCAATTATAGGCTCAGGTATGAATCCAGGTGTTGTTCAATGGATGGTCGTTGAACTTATGAAGGAACGTCCACAGGAGAAGCCAAGAGCATGCTATATAGTAGAACATGATACGTCATTTTTGAATGATACAGCACTTATAAAGCCTCATACACTTTATGCTTCATGGGCAGTAGAGCGATTTCTAGATGAAGCGATATGGAGTTATCCGATGTATATGAGTCATCATCGTCCTCTTTATTTTTATGAAGATGTATATGCTTCAGAGTATAAAGTAAAGTTAGGAGAGAAAGAGTTTTATGGCTGTTTAATGCCGCATGAGGAAGTTTTAATTTTAGGAAAAAACTTCAATATGGAAGTGGGTTTTCTTTACCGAATTAATGAGTATACGACTAATGTAATTAGACAGAACTTAGATCAAGTAGAAGATTTATGGAGTTGGAATCGTAGAGTATTTAATCCAGCTGAAGAAGAGATTGCCGGCGAGGATCTAGTAGGTGTATTACTCGTTTATGAAAATAGTGAGACATATATGTATAACGTGATGAATAGCAGCCAAGTTTTTCGTAAATATAAAACGAATGCGACTTACTTCCAAGTAGGATGCGGAATTTATGCTGGCTTGTGTAGTTTACTGTTCGATAACTTTAAACAAGGTGCCTATTATGTAGAGGAATTATTATTAAATACAGAGAGTAAGTACGGGGAATATTTGAATTTATATATGAAGGATTTTGTAGTGGGCGGAAATGACTTTACGGATGGATTGCTACATGATCGGGTAAGATGGATATAAGTTGTGACGAAAAGGAAGGGGAAATCTCCTTCCTTTTCGTATGATAAGGTTACATCTTACCCTGAAAGCAATTTCATACTTATAATTTAAGGAGATAATATGTAGGGCTTTTGTATTGAGTATGAGGAGTATTTATATGAACAAATTTAAAAGCTTGATATATGAGGAAAGAGAAGCTTTTAAAGTATTTAAAAAAATTAACGGATTTGTTAGAGAAAATCGGTAAAGCTTTTTACAAAACAAAGGAGAATGGTACGGGACTGGGGTTAATGATTACATATAAAATCATTGAGGAACATCAAGGAAGTATCGCGATTCAAAGTAGCATGGGAATAGGAACGAAAGAGGAAATTTTTTTTACCGACAGCATAATGTGCTAGAGGAAAATATTTTTCAGAAAAGTGTTCTTGTTGTGTAAATATAAACATTTTATAAAATGTTTCAAGAAGGGTTTTTTTTATAAAATACTTCGTTTATAATGGAGGAAAATATCGACATGAGATTTGTTATTCATGTAACGGTTCGGTAGTGTTAGAGAAAGAAGGGGTGCACGCGCATCCTTTTTTCTATGCAGATATTATGAAAGAGGTGGTATGATGGAATTAACATTAAATTCGACTGTATGTTTACACACGATTCAATTTCGAAAAGAGCAAAAGAATTATATTGTAAAAGATACAATTACAGGAGAAAAATATGAAATGCCGCCACTTTGGATTGATGCATTGGCAATGATGCGTGACGGTTTTTTATTGGGGGAAATTGAGGAGAAATTAAAAGAAGAGTATCCAGACGAAGAAATAAATATGTTAGCATTTACGAGGCAACTGTTAGAGCTAGAGCTTGTCGGAATGGTAGATGGGGAAGAAATAGCTTGTACAAAGAAGAAAGAGAAAGATTATTTAGCTTGGTTACGTCCTCGTGTCGAGCAATTCTTTCTTAGTTTAAATAAAAAAAATAGAAGCAAAGGTCAGTGATGATCTTTGCTTTTTTGTATAGTTTGTTTAAAAAATTACAGCGAATGCCCTTGCGAAAGCACCGTCGCTATCTTTAATTTTTAAAGGTGCCGCTGAGAAAAAGAAACGTTTCGTGTTAATTGCATCTAAGTTGGTTAAGTTTTCGATTAAATAAATATTATTCCCAAGTAGTATGTGATGAATTGGCGATGTTTCTGTCGTTACCTCATCAGGAGAGATGAAATCTAAACCGACAGATTTTACTTTTAATTGAACTAGTTCTTCAGCTAATTCTTCAGAAAGATAAAAAGCTTCTTTCTCATATGCTTCTGTATTCCATTTCGTAGATAGATTGGAATGGAAAATGACAATATCACCTTCTTTTATGTCAGCGTTGTGTAATACTTCTTTAGGTAGTTTTCGTTCTTGTACATGAGTTACATCAATAAGAACAGCTTCGCCTACAAATTGATCTAGGGGTAATTGATCAATAGTCGTTGCGCCTGAAATGAAATGAGCAGGAGCATCACAATGCGTGCCAACATGAACGACAGAATGAAAATCTGTAACTTGATAGCCTGTCTTTTCAACGCTTGTAATGGCTCCTAAATTGATTTTTGGTGTTCCAGGGAATTGGGACATATTGTTTTCAAATGTTTGTGATAGGTCAATTACTTTCATTTTAAATACCTCCAATATATGTTTTGAAATAAAAAAACTCACCTTTCATAATCAAGAAAGATGAGTTTTGTACACAATAGTTACGTTTTATCTTTCAAAATGCAATGCATTTTGCAGGAATTAGCACCTATTCAGTTTGTATAAACTGAGGTTGCTGGGCGTCAAAGGGCCGGTCCCTCTGCCTCTCTTGATAAAGACATATTAAGTTTTCGTTTCTGAATATTCACTACTTTTAAATTGTAATTCATTTCCTTTTTTCGCGCAATACAAAATAGGTATTCACCCAAATAAAGTTGCTCGCATATTGTAGCTTATGTAAATAGAATGCTGCGAAGGAGTGAGTGCAGTGACAGGGAATGTATTGAATTATTACGCTGGTGGAAATACAGCTAGAGGATTTCATAATTTATACGACGAGAATTTAAAAGGGCTAAACAGGTTATTTATTTTAAAGGGGGGTCCTGGAACCGGGAAATCTTCTTTAATCAAAGCAATAGGCCGTGAGTGGGTTGAAAAAGGATATGATATTGAATTTTTGCACTGTTCTTCTGATAATAAATCGGTTGATGGTGTAATTATCCCGAAGTTAAAAGTAGGAATTGTTGATGGAACATCGCCGCATGTTATTGAGCCGAAAATGCCAGGAGTTGTCGAAGAGTATATTAATTTAGGGGTTGCTTGGGACTCAGATAAATTAAGAAAGCAGAAGGTGGAAATTGAACGATTTGTTTCAGAAGCAAGCAAGGCTTTTCAAACTGCTTACGCTTGTTTTAACGAGGCACTAGTTATACATGACGAGTGGGAGAAAATATATATTAATAATATTGATTTTAATAAAGCAAATGAACTAACCGATCAGCTGATTCAGAAGTTATTTACAGATAAAGGCGGGAAACAATCGCTTGTGAAACATCGGTTTTTAGGGGCAGCTACACCGAAAGGAGCAGTTGATTTTGTTCCTAATTTAACAGAGGGATTACCACATCGTTATTTTATAAAAGGACGCCCAGGATCTGGGAAATCAACAATGCTTAAAAAATTAGCTAAGGCAGCAGAAGAAAAAGGATTTGAAGTTGAAGTATATCATTGTGGATTTGATCCAAATAGTCTTGATATGGTTATCGTAAGAGAATTAGGGTTTGCAATTTTTGATAGCACCGCACCACATGAATATTTTCCGAGCCGCGAAGGTGATGAAATTATAGATATGTATGCCTTGATTGTAACACCAGGGACAGATGAGAAGTATGCGACAGAAATTCGTGACGTGTCGATTCAATATAAAGCAAAAATGAATGAAGCGATGTCTTTCTTAGCGAAAGCGAAATCAGTTCGTGATAAATTAGAACGAATATATATTGCTGCTATGGATTTTTCAAAAGTAGATGCATATAAAGAGGAGATTCAAAAAGAGTTTGAACGAATTGCGGTTAGTGTAACAGAAAAGAACAAGTAAAAAATAAAGGATTTTAGTAGGCTGTCGGGAATTTTCTGACAGCTATTTTAGTATGTAGTAAAATTAGCAGTATATTTGTCGAATTTCCAAGGAAATAATCAAAAAATGGAGAGGGTATGAAATGAGAGAGAAAATTAGAGTGGAGTTAGCAAGAATTGAACAAGAGAATGATGTGAAAATTTTATTTGCAGTGGAATCAGGGAGTCGTGCTTGGGGATTTCCATCGAAAGATAGTGATTATGATGTTAGATTTGTCTATATGCATCCGGTAGAGTGGTATTTATCAATTCATGATAAACGAGATGTAATTGAGTATCCGATTAGTGATGATTTAGATATAAGCGGATGGGATATTAAAAAGGCGTTACAGTTATTCGCAAAGTCAAACCCAGCTTTACTCGAATGGATTCGATCACCGATTTTCTATTCGAAAAACTCTCATTTTCCAGAACAGCTTCAGCAAATGAGTAATAAGCACTTTGATCCAAAAGCAACGATATATCATTACTTACATATGGCTTCAAAAAATTATCGTGAATTTTTGCAAGGTGAGAACGTAAAATTGAAAAAATACTTTTATGTATTGCGTCCTATTTTAGCTTGTAAGTGGCTAGAGGAGAAAACAACTTTACCACCTGTAGAATTCGATCGATTGATTACAGAATTATCGTTAGAACGTAGCGTATTAAATGAAATTGAACAGTTGTTAATAAAGAAAAAGGCAGGTACTGAATTAGATGTTGGATTAAAAATTGAGGTGTTGAATCAATTTTTAGAAGAACAAATTCATTACTATCAGCAATATGTAAAAGGAATTGAAAAGGGATCAGGAATCGATATTGAGAGTTTAAATACATTGTTTCGAGATATGTTGTTTGAAGTATATGAAAAAGAGCACAAGTGAGTTTGTGCTCTTTTTTTATTTTGTAGGAATAAAGAAAACAGATATAGCTGCAAGAAGACCCGCGAATGAGAATAAGTAAAAATTCCATGCTAAGTCATATTGCATTGTCATAATAATACCGACAAGAATAGGACCAGCAATCGCACCAACTCGGCCAAGTCCAAGTCCCCAGCCTAAGGAGGTAGCTCGGATATGGGATGGGAAGTATTGTGTTACATATGCATTTAATATTTGAGTAATACCGACTGATCCAATTCCAGCAAGGCCGATTAGAAGATAAATGATTGTAACAGATGGTTTAATTGTTAATAGTCCAATACATATAGCTGCCATAAGATAGGAGATGCTAATAACAATTTTAGCCCCTATACGATCCGCGATTGCTCCAGCAAATAATGCACCGATTGCGGCAGTAATATTTAGCATAAGTAAAAATGATAGACTAGATCCAAGAGGGTATCCTGCTTGGCGCATCATCTGCGGTAACCAAGTGTTTAAACCGTATATTAAAAACATTCCCATTATATAAGTAATCCAAAAAAGCAGCGTCGCTTTTATGTACTCTTTTGAGAATAACGTAAGAAATCCATTTTTTTTTCTTATATTAGATGGGGCTTGATGAGTTTCCTCTTTTGCATTGATTTCAATTTGAAAACGATTAAGGATTTGTTCCACTTCTTCTTGGCGATTACGTGATAACAAAAATTGAATGGATTCAGGTAAATAACGAATGATGAAAGGAATGAGGAGTAGTGGAATCATTCCGATGCCAAACATAATTCTCCATCCGAAATCTTCTAACATAAACATAGACAAAATAGCACCTAACACGATACCTAAAGGATAGCCAGTAAACATAAGAGCGTAAATAAAAGATTGTCGCTTTTTTGGTGAATATTCAACAGTAAGTGCTGAAGCTGTTGGAATAACACCGCCTAATCCGATTCCTCCGATAAATCGAGATAAACCAAATAATTCAGGGGAAGGAGCAAGTGCAGCAAGGCCCATTGTGATGGAGAAAAGTGCTAAACAGCATATAAGCGTCCATTTTCGTCCAATTAGATCTGTAATGGTTCCAACTAGAATAGCGCCAATAAACATCCCAAATAAAGCATAGCTAGCAATTGTACCAGCGTGTGCCGGTGAAAGTGTCCAGCTTTTGTCTTCTAGGAGCTTTGGCAGAACGGCACCGTAAATACCTAAATCATATCCATCAGCTAGAATGGCTAGCCAACAAATAAAAACAACAAGTTTTGTAATAGAGCTTGAAAAGATAGTTTTTGTAGATTCTAGATGAGGTGGAGCTGAAGTTTGCATAATATTCCCTCCTTTTATTTATAGATAAATATATTATTTTATTTGATGTTAATATTTCCCTTCTTATGTCGAAGTTTATCTGAAAAGGTTTTATAACAAATAAAGAAGTTCAACAGGAATCCTGTTGAACTTCTTTATTTGTTTACTCATTATCAACTCGTTTTAACGGTTGATCTGCTGGACCTTCCATAACATCTCCCTCAATTGAAAAGCGGGAACCATGGCAAGGGCAGTCCCAAGTACAATCACCATTATTCCATTCAACTTCGCAGCCGAGATGTGTACAAGTTGTATCGACAATATGTAATTTCCCATCTTTGTCCTTATAAGCACCTGCTCGTTTCCCATTAACATGTACGACAGATCCTTCACCAACTTCGAGATCTTCTGGCTTACGTAATGCGGTTTCAATCTTTCCTTCAATTAAATGTTTCGCAACATCAATGTTCTGGGAGAGGAATGTTTTTATATCTGGATTTGCATGGAAGCGTGATGGTGCATACAGTTCCTTATAGGGATTGTGGACTTTTAGAATGGAGTCCTTCAGTAAATGAGCGGCAGCAGTTCCAGTTGTCATTCCCCATTTACGATATCCAGTTGCAACAAATATATTTGGATTTCTTTCGTTAATATGTCCGATATAAGGAAGCTTATCTAGCGTGATTAAATCTTGTGCTGACCATCTATAGGGAACTTCATCTACTCCAAACGTTGCTTCCGCAAAAGAGTACAGTGCTTCGTAATGAAGCATCGTGTTTATTCCTTGTCCTGTTTTATGACTTTCTCCGCCAATTAAAATTAATTGTTCCCCATTATTTGTTGTATAGCGTAAGGAGCGTTTTGGATCATCAATACTTAAATACATGCCACCTGGATAATCTGTTTTTGCTTTAATGGCAAGAGCATAAGAGCGTTCTGCGTACATTCGCGTAAAGAAAAAGCTATTCGCATCATAAAAAGGAAAATGTGAACAAGAGACAACATATTCACAAGTGATGCGATGTCCGCTCTTTGTAATGATTTGTGGATAATCACCCTTTTCCACATCAATAGCTGTTGTTTGTTCATAAACTTTTCCACCCATCTCTACAAACTTTTCTAAAAGTGTTTTCAAATAAAGGAGGGGATGGAATTGTCCTTGGTTTTTCATGACAATTGCAGATTGTACTGGAATCGGAATCGATAGAGATTGAACATAGTCACAAGGTATATTTAATTTTTGATAGGCTTCATATTCTTTTGATAAACTTCTTAATCCATTATCAGTAGTTGTATATAAATATGAATCTTCATTTGAGAAATTACAGTCGATTTTATATGTTTTCACCGTCTCATTTATGAATTGTAGAGCATGATTATTTGATTCATAGTAAAGCCTCGCTTTTTCCAAACCAAAATGATTGATTAATTCATCATAAATAAGATCGTGTTGTGCTGTTACCTTTGCTGTTGTATGCCCAGTCGTTCCATTTAAAATAAGACCAGAATCAATTAAAACAACATCGATGCCTTCTTTCGCAAGTAAATAGGCAGTAGTAATACCTGTAATACCGGCACCGATAACGGCAACTTTTGTCTTTACATTTTCAGATAAAGGGGGAAAAGCAGGGATTTGAGTAGATTCAATCCAATAAGATAATGGGAATTGTGGAAATGTATCGCTTGTCATTATAGAAACCTCCCGATTTTAGAACAATTTTCCTTTTAATATTTCCATAAGATATGAAATTCATGTGTGCTGTTTTAGAGAGAGCCTATTTTTATTAAAAGAAAGATAAAATTATTTTAATATAATTTTGGTGTTGTCGGTATGAAGAGATAGGAGTTGTGCAAAGCTAGATTTAGGTGAGTTTATTTGTTGTTTACACAGAGAGTTCTTGAATAAGATAGAGTCTATAGTATGTCAGCATATGTATATGCATAATGGGTAAAACCTTATAAAATCTATGTTTTTTCTTTAGTGGAATAAAGTATGATTATAAAAATATAACCAACTTTTATTACTAGGTCATAAAAGTTGTTGACAATATGGAAATTCTATTGATATGATTCATCATGTGGAAAGGTTGATAGAGAGTAAAAAGAGAAATGTTTTTCATTGATAATAAAAGCGAAAAGATAAGTGACGATAGAGTGAGTATATTTTCCTTATACATAGATGCTTTTTAATCAGCTAGTAAAATCAATCTGGAAGCAAGAATTGATATATGTAAGTTGCGCAAGACGCAGCATAAGAAAGGGGCAAAAGGATGAAGGAGCTTCATACGTTTGGGTGGTATGCAGCACGTGTATCACCACATTTGCCGAAAAAAGCATTTAAACCAGTTCCTACACGTTTATTTGGTGGACTGGCTTATTTGCTTGTGGCATTGGCGGGGTTAATATCGATTGGTGTATTTGAATTGAATGTGTGGGCGAATCTAGGAATTGCGATTGTTCTTGGATTATGTTTTGCTTCACTTGGATTTTTAGGACATGAAATTTTACATGGAACTGTTGTAAGAAAAGCATGGCTTCGTGATTTTTTAGGCGCGATAGCATTTATGCCATTATCAACTGGCCCGAAGCTTTGGAGAAAGTGGCATAATGCAACGCATCATGTTCATACACAACATGAAGAAAATGATCCAGATGCATGGCCTACACTTGAGAAACTGAAAAAGAGTAAGTTTTTAAGGTGGGTATATCGCATGCCTCTTCATGTTCGTTCATTCTTTAGTTTTCTGTCACTAACCATTCAATTTACGTTACATTCGACTCGAATGTTCTTTCATTTTATAAAGGAATTTAAGTCATCCAATCAAAAATCTGTATGGCTTCAACTTCTTTTGCCTTGGACTGTTTGGATTAGTTTATTGTTTATTATGGGACCTGGAAAATGGTTATTTGCATATGTAATTCCATTGTTAATTGCTAACTTTATTGTAATGGCATATATCGCAACAAATCATCGATTAAATCCAATTGTTCCAGTAAATGATCCGTTAGCGAACTGTTTATCAGTAACAGTACCGCGCTGGGTAGACGTTTTACATTTCAATTTCTCATATCATACAGAACACCATTTGTTCCCTGCTATGAGCTCTAAATACTATCCGTTAGTAAAAGAGAAAATTAAAGAAATGTGGCCGGAACGCTATCATGAGATGCCAATGACAAAAGCTTTGGCAGCGCTATGGAATACACCACGTGTGTATTATCAAGGAAGTGAATTAGTGGATCCGCATAGAGAGCATTTCTATGGTTCTTTAGGAAATGGACTAGATCCTCATAATATTTCATATCGTGAGCAACATATAGAGGAAGAAGAGAGTATTAAAAAAGTAAATCAGTAAAAATTGATATATTTTGCAGTGAAAAAGCAAGCCATTTCAGGCTTGCTTTTTTTATAAAGAGACTTCTTTTTTATTCTTTTTGCTAAATTGAACTGAATTTGTTTCTTTTCTTTGTAATCGTTTCTCTAAAAGATTAACAAAATAAGTAAATAGAAGAACAAGTACGAGGTAATATAAACCAACGATTATGTATGTATCTAATTGTTGGAAGTTACTTGCAGCAATTGATAAACCTGATCCCCATAATTCGGACAATCCTACATATGCAACGAGAGAAGAGTCCTTTAATCCAATAATAAACTGATTTCCTAAAGGAGGAAGAGATTGACGAAATGCTTGCGGTAATACAATACGGCGCATTGCTAAAGGATAAGGCATACCTAAAGAACGAGCAGCTTCCAATTGTCCACGGTCGACAGATTGAATGGAACCGCGGAAAATTTCAGTAATATATGCACCGTTATGGATTGCTAAAGCAATTGCTCCTGCCCAAAAAGGAGTGAAGACAATAATCGATGTAATACCGAAATAGAGAATGGCAATTTGAACAATTAAAGGTGTACCACGAATAATGGCGATATATACATGAGCAATACTATTTAAAATCTTATTGTTAGAGATTCGAAAAAAAGCGAATAGTAATCCAATTAGTGAACCAAGTAATAGGGATGTTAGTGTTAATTGTAATGTGACAATAGTAGCCTTTAAGAGTGTGGGATAAGTAGACATAAAAATTTCAAACATATGTGTCACCTCATATTGTATGGATTTTGGTAGGGAATGAAATACCCCACATAAAAAGTGGGGCATAATGTATGAAACATTTGACTAGCTAATTTACTTCGTTTTTTCCTCTTCGCCGAGAATATTACGCCCAAACCATTTTTTACTGATTTTTTCATACGTACCATCTTTAATGATTTCATCTAAAGCTTTATTTACTTTCTCAACCATTTCTTTATCATCTTTACGAATAGCAATTCCCATTTCATCAAGATTTAATGGTTTTCCAGCTTCTTTTATATTTGATTTACCTTCTTTGATCATACGTAAACCAACCATTTGATCAGTGATTACTGCATCAATACGTCCAGGCTCTAAGTCCATAAGTGCAGTAATATCGCTGTCATATTCTGTGATTTGATCTGTATGTTTTGCAACAAGGTCTTTAAAAGTACTAGCCTTTACAACACCAATTTTCTTACCTTTCAAATCTTCTGGAGAAGAGATAGATGTATTCTTTTTAGCCACAAAAATTTGGGCACCAGAACGATAATAAGGATTTGAGAAACTAACAGCTTTTAAGCGTTCTTCTGTAATTGCCATACTGCCCAATATAGCATCATATTTTTTCGATTGTAGACCTTGAATTAGCGTTTCCCATGGATTTGTAATAGGAGTGGGTTTCATATTCATTTTTTTTGCAAGTGCCTCACCAATTTCTACATCAAAACCGGCAAGCTTTCCGTCATTTTCTTTATAGTTAAAAGGTTTATATAAGCCACTCATCGCATAACGAAATTCTTTTTTACCATTTGAAGAAGTAGTAGCACTTTCCTTACTACAGGCTCCTAGTATGAAGGATGTACATAATGTAATACTCGCAACAATGGTTAATAGTTTTCTTTTCATAAAACCCCTCCTATATATTGATCATACGGATGGTTTTAAGTATGTTACTGAGATATTTTATTTGGACAATTAGTTGTGCACCGTATGAATGTATTTCTTTTCATTTGAAACAGAAGTTACATTATAAAACGTTGCGTAAAAATTGTTTTGCTCGTTCATGTGATGGAGCTGAAAAGAATTGTGCTGGCGGAGCGTCCTCTACAATCTTTCCGTCATCCATAAATATGACGCGATCAGCTACATCTCTTGCGAAATTCATTTCATGAGTAACAATAATCATGGTCATTCCTTCTTCAGCAAGTTCTTTCATAACTTGCAATACTTCTCCAACAAGTTCAGGGTCTAAGGCTGAGGTAGGTTCATCAAATAGCATAATTTTAGGATTCATAGCAAGAGCTCGTGCAATGGCAATGCGCTGTTTTTGACCACCTGACAGGAGGTGAGGAGTTACATCTGCTTTATCTTGTAGGCCGACTTTTTGCAAAAGCTGATTTCCGATATCCTTTGCATTTACCGTTTCTAATTTTTTTACATGGATAGGTGCTTCTATGATGTTTTCTAGTGAGGTCATATGAGGAAAGAGGTTAAAGTGCTGAAAAACCATACCGACATTTTCACGGACTTTGTTTAAATTTGAATGCTGTGGATCAATTCGTTCACCTTGTAAGCGAATTTCACCTTCATCGTACATTTCTAAAAAGTTAAGACAGCGAAGTAATGTACTTTTACCGGAACCACTGGCACCAATTAAAACAACAACTTCTTTTTCTTTTACTTGTAAATCAATTCCTTTTAAAACATCAAGCGAGCCGAATGATTTTACTAGATTTCGAACCTGAATCATACAAAACCCCCAGTCAAAATATATTTTACAAATGTTGCCCCTTATTTCTGTTATTAGTCATAAATTGTCATAATCCTTTATTTTTTTCAGTTAATTTGATATTCAAAGAAATAATGATTTTTAAAATCCCTATATCTTTCTATAACGAAAATATGGATAATAATATATAGGTAGTACTTATGTTGCTTATAAAAAGGGGGAAAGAAGAGATGGAAAAAGAAAGGAAGACATTTTCCTTTGGTTTACGTACACAACTTATGCTATTTACTACAGTTTTAGCTTTTATTACATATTCAACAAGTATATTTTTTATTTACGTAATCTACGATTATTTTCAAAGTTATGTAAGTCAAACTGTTTATAATATTATCGTTATGTTATTAGGTGTAGTATGGTCTGGAATTTTAGCGTATGGAGCAGCAATCTTTTTAATTAAACCACTTCGGAAGTTGGAGGAGGCTGCAAGGAAAGCGGCCGATGGCGATATTCGTGAAGATGTCCCGTTACCAAAAACTGATGATGAGATTAAATCTTTAAGTGTTGCATTTAATATGATGCTAGGGAACTTAAGAGGTATGGTAAAAAATATTGATACTACATTTTCGTATACAAATAATCAAGTTCAGCAAATTAGAAGGCAAACGGGGGAAGCGACAAAGCAAGCACGAGGTGTGTCTGAAACCCTTGCAGAGATTTCTTCTGGCGCCGAGCAATCAGCAGCTTCCATTCAGGCGATTGTTTCTGCTGTTGATACAACAACTTCTATTGCGAGTGAAGTAGAAGAAAAAGCAAAACAGTCTGACGAGTTGTCTTTAGAAATGGTTCAAGCTTTAGGGCAAAGTACACGAGTCTTTACTTCTTTAATTCAAGGTATTCAAACATTGGCAAAAGAAAATGAAAATTCGATGCAAAATGTACAGAAGTTAGAAGAACGAATGAAACAAGTAGAACATATTGTTTCTGTTGTGAGCGAGATTGCTAGTCAAACGAATTTATTAGCACTGAATGCTTCTATTGAGGCAGCTCGTGCTGGAGAGCATGGAAGGGGCTTTGCAGTTGTAGCTGAAGAAGTACGTAAACTTGCTGATGAAAGCGATCATTCTGCAAGAAATATATCGCAATTATTACGGAATATGCAAGAAGAAGTGCAACAAGTCGCATTGAAAATGACAGAGCAAGTGAAAACAGCTAAAGAAGAGGCGAAACGTGGGGAAGCTACGGAATTAATTTTAAAAGAAATGTCATCAAGTATTATGGAAGTTGCTGATGCAACGAAGCAAATTAGTGGCTATATGAACGAACAAGTGAGTCATATTCATCAAACAGGAGCACAGACGAAGGCTGTAGCAGCAATTGCTGAGGAAACATCAGCTGGTTCACAAGAAGTAGCACGTGTGACGTTGCAACAATCTAAAAATATGGTAGTAATCGATCAATTGTTAAAGGATTTAGAAAAGCAAGCAACGGACTTAAAACAAACAATTGAACGATTTTCAATGTAAAAAGGAAGAACAGCATTCTGTTCTTCCTTTTTTACGTATGAAAAGGAGGGATACTTTGTTGAAAACGAAAAACATTGCAAGGATCATATATGGTTTTCACTTTACGCAATCTTTGAAAGTTAGGGCCGTAATAACTAGTTTGCCAATTTTTAATGTCGATATCGGGCCAATTGATAAAGCTTTCTCGTAAATCTTTAACCGAGCATATGTAACGTGCGTGGACAAGAGCAGGTGAGGAATGAGATTTGCTTTTGTGAGAAATAAATAAAGCATAAGAATAAGGAATCTACATAGAGTTCAATGAAAACAGTTGCAAACTATTCATATTTTGTTATGATAGTGTTACGAAAACGTTTGCATAAAATTCTGATGGGATGCAAAAGGAGAGAATGACTATGAAAAAGACATGGTGGAAAGAAGCGGTTGCGTATCAAATTTATCCGCGTAGCTTTATGGATTCAAATGGTGATGGTATTGGAGATTTACAAGGTATTATTGCAAAACTGGATTATTTAAAAGATTTAGGTATAGATGTAATTTGGATTTGTCCAATGTATAAGTCACCTAATGATGATAATGGCTATGACATTAGTGATTATCAAGACATTATGGATGAATTTGGTACGATGGAAGACTTTGATGCTTTACTAGATGAAGTTCATAAGCGTGATATGAAGCTTATTATTGATTTAGTTATTAATCATACGAGTGATGAACATCCATGGTTTATTGAGTCACGTTCATCTAAAGACAATCCGAAGCGTGATTGGTATATTTGGCATGATGGTAAAGATGGTGCGGAACCAAACAACTGGGAAAGTATTTTTAATGGTTCGGCATGGGAATATGATGAAGTAACAGGACAATATTATTTACACTTATTCTCGCGTAAACAACCAGATTTAAACTGGGAGAATAAAGAAGTTCGCGAAGTGTTATACGATACAGTTAATTGGTGGCTTGATAAAGGAATTGATGGTTTCCGAGTGGATGCAATCAGCCATATTAAAAAAGAAGATGGTTTCAAAGATATGCCAAATCCAAAAGAACTAAAGTATGTACCATCTTTTGATAAACATATGAATGTGGATGGTATTCAACCTTTATTAGAAGAGTTAAAAGAAAATACGTTTTCTAAGTATGATATTATGACTGTTGGTGAAGCGAATGGCGTTAAGATTGAAGATGCTGAGCTTTGGGTTGGAGAAGAGCAAGGTAAGTTCAATATGGTATTCCAATTCGAACATTTAAGTTTATGGGATGCAGAAAAGAAGAAAGATCTTGATGTTGTAGGTTTGAAAAAGGTATTAACGAAATGGCAAAAAGGGTTAGAAAATAAAGGATGGAATGCTTTATATATTGAGAATCACGATAAGCCACGTATCGTTTCAACTTGGGGAGACGATAAACAATATTGGCGTGAAAGTGCAACAGCTCTTGGAGCAATGTATTTCTTTATGCACGGTACACCGTTTATTTATCAAGGACAAGAAATTGGGATGACGAACGTTCAATTCCCAAATATTGAAGATTATGATGATGTAGCAATTAAAAATTTATATCGAGAGAAAATTGCAGAGGGCGTATCACATCAAGATATGATGGAAATTATATGGGCTTCTTGCCGCGATAATTCACGTACACCTATGCAGTGGAACGATGAGATGAATGCTGGCTTTACAACAGGTGCATCTTGGTTTGGTATGAATCCAAACTATAAAGAAATTAATGTTGAAAAGCAAAAGAATGAAGAGAACTCTATTTTCAATTTCTATAAGAAAATGATTGCCTTGAAAAAAGAGCACGATGTACTGAATTACGGTACGTATGATTTACTTTTAGAAGATGATCCACAAATTTATGCATATACTCGTACATTAAACGATGAAAAAATTGTTGTAATTAGTAATATCTCAAAAGAGGTAGCTGTGTATAATGAGGGTTTATTTGCACTAGAACGCAAACGTTTGCTTTTAAATAACTATGAAGTTGTAGAAAATGAACAAGTAACTTCAATCACGTTAAAACCTTATGAAACAAGGGTTTATCGCATTTCATAATAAAAAAGGATGCTCTTAGAGCATCTTTTTTTATGAAAAAAAATAAATTTCTATTGCAAAGTGAAAACGCTTTTATTAAAATAGATTTATGAAAACGGTTGCGTAAAGATAAAAATAAAGTAGCATAAGGAATCGTTTTCATAATAGAAACAGAAATTATAATTTAAATCATTATGTTGTTATAAATAAAGGGGAGGAAGAACAGATGAAAATTACGTCTTTTGATTTTTGGCAAAAGTTCGGGAAAGCATTATTAGTTGTTGTAGCTGTAATGCCAGCAGCGGGTTTAATGATTTCTATCGGTAAGTTAATTGGGATGTCTGCTGGGGATATTAACGCAGTTCATACAATCGCTCGCGTAATGGAAGACATCGGTTGGGCAATTATTACAAATCTACACATCTTATTCGCAGTAGCAATTGGGGGATCTTGGGCGAAAGATCGTGCAGGTGGTGCATTTGCAGCGCTATTAGCATTCGTCTTAACAAACAGAATTACAGGAGCTATATTTGGCGTAAACGCTGAAATGTTAACGGATTCAAAAGCTACAGTTTCTTCAGTATTAGCAGGAGATTTAGTTGTAAAAGATTACTTCACTTCTGTACTTGGTGCACCAGCATTAAACATGGGAGTTTTCGTAGGGATTATCACAGGTTTCTTAGGAGCTAATTTATATAACAAATATTATAACTATAACAAACTACCACAGGCATTAGCATTCTTTAATGGAAAACGATTCGTACCATTCGTTGTAATTGTTTGGTCTACAGTCACTGCAATTGTATTATCACTTTTATGGCCGTTCATCCAAAGTGGATTAAATGAATTCGGTCGCTGGATTGCAGCATCTAAAGATAGTGCACCAGTTGTTGCACCATTTGTATATGGAACGTTAGAGCGTTTATTATTACCATTTGGATTACATCATATGTTAACGATTCCGATGAACTACACAGAGCTAGGCGGAACATATACGATGTTAACTGGCTCAAAAGTTGGACAAATTGTAGCAGGACAAGATCCTTTATGGCTTGCATGGATTACAGACTTAAATAATTTACTAGCAAATGGAGATACGAAAGCATATAACGATTTATTAAATAACGTTGTACCAGCTCGTTTCAAAGCTGGACAAGTTATTGGCTCAACAGCAGCGTTAATGGGTATTGCTTTCGCGATGTTCCGTAATGTTGATAAAGAAAAACGTGCAAAATATAAACCAATGTTCTTATCGGCTGCATTAGCAGTATTCTTAACAGGTGTAACAGAACCAATTGAATTCATGTTCATGTTTATTGCTCCAGTATTATATGTTGTATATGCAATTACAACAGGACTTGCATTCGCATTAGCAGATTTAATTAACTTACGTGTTCACGCGTTTGGATTTATTGAATTAATTACTCGTACACCGATGATGGTTAATGCAGGACTAACAAGAGATTTAATCAATTTCGTTATCGTTTCATTAGTGTTCTTCGGTCTGAACTTTACATTATTCAATTTCTTAATTAAAAAATTCAATTTACCAACACCAGGACGTGCAGGTAACTATATTGATAATGAAGATGAGTCATCAGAAGGAACAGGAAATGTACAGGATGGTTCATTAGCAACAAAAGTTATTGATTTATTAGGGGGTAAAGAAAATATTGCTGACGTAGATGCTTGTATGACGCGTTTACGTGTAACAGTAAAAGATTTAGATGTTGTTGCACCAGAAGCACAGTGGAAACAAAATGGTGCTTTAGGACTTATCGTAAAAGATAAAGGTGTACAAGCAGTATATGGTCCGAAAGCTGATGTATTAAAGTCAGACATTCAAGATATGTTAGGTGCGTAATAAGATGAAATTGCTAACTTTAAACTGTCACTCTTGGCAAGAAGAGAATCAAATGGAAAAGATAAAATATCTTGCTAAAGTCATTCAAGAAGAAGAGTACGATGTCATCGCATTGCAAGAAGTAAGTCAGTCGATACAAGCTGGAAATGTATGCGGTAACAAGAAAGAAGATAATTTTGGACTTTTACTATTAGAAGAGTTAAAAGCGTTACATGTAAAAGATTACAATATTACTTGGGATTTCTCTCATATTGGTTATGATGTGTATGAAGAAGGATTAGCGATTATAACGAAGCATAATGTTGTAAAGGAAGATACGTTCTTTATTTCAGAAAATAAGGATACAACGTATTGGAAAACACGCAAAATTGTAAGTGCGACAATTGCTTATAATGATAAGAACATAACGTTTTACTCTTGCCACCTCGGTTGGTGGAATGATGAAGAAGAATCATTCAAAGATCAAGTTAATCGTTTGATGGGGCGTGTAGATAGTAATGAACTTTCCTTCTTAATGGGTGATTTTAATAATAACGCCCGTTTACAAGGTGAAGGTTATGAATATATGATGCAAAAAGGTTTGTATGACACATATGAACTAGCAATAGAGAAGGATGAAGGAACAACTGTCCAAGGTGAGATTGCTGGTTGGGATGAAAATAAACATAACTTACGAATCGATCTAATATTGTGTAACCAAAGTGAAAAAGTTCGTTCTTCAAAAGTCATTTTTAATGGTACGAACAGAAATGTAATTTCAGATCATTTCGGTGTAGAAGTACAAGTAGATATATAATAGAAGAAATCCTCACAGATGATGAAAAGCTGTGAGGATTTTTTTGAGGAATACAAGTATTGCCAAGAGAAAATACTTGTATTTTTTATGACATTTCCTATATATTTGTTATTATTGAATGTAAAACTAATTTGGTCATTTTGTATGCATACTTTTTTTACTTCGTTATATAATGAAGTAAGTGAAATATTTAATGGGAAAAATAGTGTGTTTTCGTTTAATCCACGATGTAGAAAGTGATATAATTGCAAAATGCATGTATCATTTTCTAAAGAAGGAAAAATATATAATTAGGTGATAACTTATATGAAACAAATTTGGCGTATTTATAAGACAGACTTACGGAATGTGGCCAAACATTGGGCTGCGATTGTTATTGTTTTAGGATTAATGATTTTACCATCGTTATATGCATGGTTTAACATTAAAGCTTCTTGGGATCCTTATGGAAATACGAAAGGAATCCAGATTGCAGTTTCTAACCAAGATGTTGGATCAAATTTAAGAGGGAAAGATATTAACATCGGGAAAGAAATTGTAGATTCACTTAAGAAGGACAAAAATTTTGGGTGGAAGTTTGTTGATGAAAAGCAAGCGATTTATGGGGTAGAGCGTGGAGATTATTCTGCAAGTATTACTATTCCAAAGGATTTCTCTGAAAAGATTGCAACAGTCTTGAATGAAAATCCACAGAAACCAGAAATTGATTATTACGTAAATGAAAAGGTCAATGCCATTGCGCCGAAGATTACAGCTAAAGGTGCATCGGGGCTGACAGAAGAGATTAGTAAAAACTTTGTTAAAACAGCAAACGGCGAGATTTTTGAAATCTTCAACGATCTTGGAATCGATTTAGAAACTAACTTACCGAGTATTGAGAAGGTCAAGGATCTTGTCTTTAAGTTAGAAGCACAATTCCCAGAAATGAATACACTTGTGGATAAGGCATTAGATGATGCGACTCGGGCAGAAGATGTTGTGAAAGTAGCGCAAAAGGAGTTGCCAGTTGTAGAAAGTGTTATGAATGATGGGCAAGAAGCGTTAGGGAATTTAGATAAATTCTTTGCGAGAAATGATGAAACATTGAAACGTGCACCTGGAACAATTAAGAATAATTTAATTGTAATGCAACAAGGTTTAGATAGTGCGGCAGCAATTACGGATTTCTTAAAAAATCCATCATTTGATTCTAATCTGACACTTCCAGATCCGGCTAAATTCCCGGTGTTGCCTAATATAACTATTCCGCACGTACCACAAATACCAGAAATTCCAGCGTTACCGCAAGTGAATGGTGAGGGGTATAAAAATATTGCTAAAAATATTGATCAAACTGTAAATAATGTTTTTAGTTCTACTCGTGTTGGAACGGCATATGTGAAAAGTGTTATGGATGGTCTTCAAAATAAGGGCGTGGATCCAGCTGTAGCACAGAAAAACGTTCAGGATGCTTCAAAACTTCTCCAAGACCGTATTGATAGTGTTTCATATTTAATTGATTTCTTTACAACTTTTAAAGAATCAGCTTCAACGGACTTTGGTAAACAGTTCTTTGGGAACAGAGTAGAAAGTTTAACGGTGCTTAAAAATTCTATGGTGGATGTTAACAATAGAGTTAAGCATGTAGGAGATTTAATTAGTTCCGGACAAGAAGTTAAACAAGATGTGCGAGATGCTGTGAATCAAAAATTAGATACAGTAAATAATTTAGTAAATCAAGCTGAAAAGGATTATAATGCAACATTTGTAGCAGATTTCGAAAAAGCAGTAAGCACAGCTGAGCAATTGAAAAACACAGCTGAAAATGTAAAAGAAGACGCTCAGCAGTTAAGAGGGAATTTAAATCAAGATATAAAAGCAGCAAATGATTTAGTAAACCAAACAAATGAAGCATTAGACAATGGTAGAGAAAAATATGATAAGGCTGTAAATGATTACAGCAGATTAAAAACGGAGCTTGAAAAAGCAAGAGAAGACTTAAGTAACAAAGGTGTTAATGGATTAGATTCTACAAAAGTAGCCTTAAATGATTTAAATGGACAGTTCAAAGCAGGATGGAATTTAGTTAATGATATGATTCCGGTTATGGAAAGTACAAATAAAGTTTTGGGCGATGTGAATAGTGATAAAAATCTTAATGGCACAATTGCTAAGTTAAATAAAGCAAAAGATGGTTTGCAAAAAGGAATGGATTTAACTGATAAAGGAATTGACGCTATTAATAAAGGTCAAAAACCAGCAGCAGATGTTATTGAAAGTATTAATCAAGTGTCTAAAAATGTTTCGGGCCAAATTGGTGACATTTTAGCTAAATATGACTCGGAAATCACTCCGAATTTCAATGCAGCAATTGCTCGTACAAAAGAGATGTCTAAAAATACATCTCAAATTTTAGGCGAGGCAGATAAGAAGCTTCCAGATGTGAAAAAATTACTTGAAGACTCATCAAAAGGCTTAGTAGATGGTCAAAAGAAAATTGCAGATATTAAAGCTGAAATGCCAGCTACTGAGAAAAAGATTAAAGAATTAGCAAATAAAATTCGTGATTTTGAATCAGAAGAGGATATAAAAGATATCATACGCTTATTGAAAAATGATGTTGAAAAGCAAAGTGATTACTTCGCGAATCCAGTAAATTTAAAAGAGAATAAGTTATTTGCGATGCCGAACTACGGTTCAGCGATGTCACCATTCTACACAGTGCTTGCATTATGGGTAGGCGCACTATTAATGGTTTCGTTATTAACGGTAGAAGTACATGAAGAGGGCGCGAATTATAAGAGCCATGAAATATACTTTGGACGTTTATTAACATTCTTAACGATAGGTCTTTCGCAGGCATTTATCGTATCGATGGGGGATATATTCTTACTCGGTACGTACGTAGTCGATAAATTCTGGTTTGTGTTATTTAGTTTATTTATTGGCGGAGTATTTGTTTGTATCGTGTACTCACTCGTTTCTATTTTCGGAAACGTTGGGAAATCGATGGCAATCATTTTACTTGTGCTTCAAGTAGCAGGATCGGGTGGTACGTTCCCAATTCAAATGACACCACCATTCTTCCAAGCGATTTATCCGTTCTTACCATTCACATATGCAATTAGTGCAATTCGTGAAACAGTAGGTGGCATGCTTTGGGATATAGTTATTAGAGATTTACTTGTATTAAGTGTGTTCGTAGTAGTCATCGTTATCGCTGCGTTATTATTGAAAACACCAATTAACAAATCGAGTGAAAAGTTTGTTGAGAACGCAAAAGGAAGTAAAATTATTCATTAATAAAAAAAGGTTCCTACCGATAGAGGTAGGAACCTTTTTGTTTAATCAAATTTTAATTTCTTTAATGCTTCTGCGAACGGGTTGTTTAATGGTTCTTCTTCTTTATTCTGTTGTTTCATATATTTTTGAACGTCGCGCTTATCAGCCTTGCTTCCAGATTCTTTTTTACGTCTCTCCTGGAATGTCGATAATTTCTCGCGATAGCCACATTTACATGCGAAAATTTGTCCGGCACCTTCACCACGTAATTCTAACTTCTTCTTACATTGTGGGCAACGAGCGTTTGTTGTACGAGATACATTTTTACGATGACCACATTCACGGTCTTGGCAAACGAGCATTTTTCCTTTTTTGCCGTTTACCTCCAGCATTGGTTTACCACAGTCTGGACAAGACTTCGTTGAAATGTTGTCATGTTTATATTTTTTATCACTTGATTTAATTTCAGAAACAATTTCTTTCGTATAGTTCTTCATTTCTGAAATGAATACTTCTTTTTTCAGTTTACCCTTCGCAATTGCTTCAAGCTTTTGTTCCCATTCACCAGTTAGTGTAGGTGATTTTAACTCTTCTGGAACTAAATCAAGTAACTGACGGCCTTTTGAGGTAATGTGAATATCTTTACCACGTTTTTCAAGTAAGAATGAATTGAATAGCTTGTCGATAATATCAGCTCGTGTCGCTACAGTACCTAATCCACCAGTTGATTTTAACGTATCAGCAAGTTGTTTATTTTGCGTATCCATATATTTCGTAGGATTTTCCATTGCTGAAAGTAAAGTAGCTTCGTTAAATCGTGCAGGTGCTTTCGTTTGACCTGATGTTTGCATAATTAACTTTACAGTTAATGTATCGCCTTTTTCAATGTGAGGTAGAAGTTGTTCTTTTACGTCATCAGTTACATCATCATCTTCAAATCGATTTTCATATACTTCTTTCCAACCGGCATGTAGAATAGTTTTTCCGCGTGCAATGAACGTTTCATTACCAACTTTTGTGCGTAACGTTAGTTGCTCGTATTCGAATGCTGGGAATAAAACGGCTAAGAAACGTTTTACAACTAAATCATAAATTTTACGTTCTTTATCTGTGAAGGCCGAGAAGTTAACGTATCCTTCTGTCGGAATAATTGCGTGATGATCACTTACTTTACTATCATCAACAAATGACTTATTAGACTTGATAGGCTTTTGTAATACTTTATGTGCTAAAGGACGGTACTCTCCAACGCCACATGCTTTTAGACGTTCTGGGAGTGTTCCAACGATATCAGATGAAATATAGCGTGAATCTGTACGAGGGTACGTTAGCACTTTATGTTGCTCATACAATTTCTGCATAATGTTTAATGTTTCTTTCGCAGAATAACCGAACTTTTTATTTGCATCACGTTGCAATTCAGTTAGATCGTAAAGACCAGGAGAGAATGACTTCTTCTGTTTTTTATCAATTTCTACAACAGTAGCATTATGTTTATCTAAACCTTTTACAATACCATCGATTTTTTCTTTATTAAAACTGCGACTATTGCCGTTTGCATCTTGCCAAGTTAGTTTTAACTGATTCGTTGTTTGAGCTTCGATGCCGTAGTAAGTTTGAGCTTTGAAGTTCTTTATTTCATCTTCACGATTAGCGATCATAGCGACAGTAGGTGTTTGAACACGGCCGCAATTCAGCTGGGCATTAAAGCGAGTCGTTAAAGCTCGAGTCGCGTTAAGACCGATATACCAGTCAGCTTCTGAACGTGCAACTGCAGAAGCGTATAAATTGTCATATGCTTTACCTGGTTTTAAATTAGCGAAGCCATCTTTAATTGCTTTATCAGTAACGGATGAAATCCATAGACGTTTGATTGGTTTGTTAACTCGAACCTTATCAATAATCCAGCGAGCGACTAACTCTCCTTCACGTCCAGCATCTGTTGCTACAATAATTTCAGTTACATCTTTTCTAAGAAGCTGACTTTTTACAGCATTAAATTGTTTCCCTGTTTGTTTAATCACCGTTAATTTCAAACGCTCTGGTAGCATCGGTAAATCTTCTAAATTCCACTTTTTATATTTCACATCATAGCTTTCTGGATCTGCTAATGTAACGAGATGACCTAAAGCCCAAGTTACAATATATTTACTACCTTCAAGGTAGCCGTTTCCTTTTTTATCGCACTTCAGTACGCGAGCAATATCACGGGCAACGGAAGGCTTTTCAGCGATTACAACGCTTTTTGACATATTTAAAACATCCTTTCAAATTTCCATACGTTAACTATAGCATACATCTTCTTGAGATTCAGTTTCGCTCCAGATTTGAACGTTTTTTAGTGGGATAACATCTGTTTGAAAGTGAATGATGGCGACAGAACATAATATGCACCATGATGAGACTATGAGAAATAGATACTTATTTATTATACGTATTGTTTTATTAGTTGCTTCTATATTAAATAGAAAAGTAAAGAACTTGTTATTTTACTAGAATAAGAGTAGACTTTGAAGTAGAAGAATACTAAACACATGGGAGTTTGTGGATGCAAACTGAGAGTATGACTAATCCGTCATTGACCATTTGAACCTGTTGGATAATGCCAGCGTAGGGAGAGTGTAAAAGCACAAAAAGGCACTTTGCGTACGCGCAAAGTGTCTTTTTGTGTATCTCCCATCACTATAGTTAGGGGATGAGAAGAATGAATATGAAAGAAATTAGTAAAGTAGTGGATTTGGTGAGAGAAACTAATCCGCTCGTTCATAATATTACCAATGTTGTTGTAACAAACTTTACAGCTAACGGTTTGTTAGCGTTAGGAGCATCGCCTGTAATGGCATATGCAAAAGAAGAAGTAGCAGAAATGGCTAGCATTGCTGGAGCGTTAGTATTAAATATGGGGACACTTCGCCCTGAAGAAGTAGAAGCGATGTTACTTGCAGGTAAATCAGCAAATGTGAACAATGTACCAGTACTGTTTGATCCAGTTGGTGCAGGAGCAACATCGTATCGAACAGAAGTTGCGAGACATATTCCGGCCGAAATTGATTTAGCGATTATCCGCGGAAATGCAGCTGAAATAGCGAACGTTATTAATGAGAGATGGGAAATTAAAGGGGTAGACGCCGGTGCTGGAAATGGCAATGTCGTAAGTATTGCAAGGCAGGCAGCGGATGAATTAAATACAGTAGCGGTGATTACTGGAAAAGAAGATGTTGTTACAGATGGAGAACGAACGATCCTTATTCGAAATGGTCACCCTATTTTAACGAAAGTTACGGGAACTGGTTGTTTACTAACTTCTGTAATAGGAGCATTTGTAGCAGTAGAAAAGGATTATGTAAAGGCAGCAGTAGCGGCATTAACGTTTTATGGTGTAGCTGCGGAACTGGCAGCTGCTAAGACAGTGGAGCAGGGACCTGGTAGTTTCCAAATTGAATTTTTAAATCAGTTAGCGAATACCACTTCGGGTGATATTGAGAAGTATGGGAAGATTGAGCTTATATAGTAAGGAGGGGAACTAGATGCCCTGTATTACAAAGGCTGAAATGTCTAGATTATTATCAGTATATTTTATCATGGGAAGTAACAATTGTGCGAAGGAACCACTACAAGTATTGAGAGATGCACTTGAAGGCGGTATAACAATTTTTCAATTTCGTGAAAAGGGGGAAGGCGCTTTAACGGGAGAGAAACGTATTTGTTTTGCGAAAGAATTACAAGCAGTCTGTAAGGAGTACGGTGTACCATTCATTGTAAATGATGATGTGGAACTGGCTCTCGAGTTAGATGCAGATGGTGTGCATGTTGGACAAGATGATGAAGGAATTACTTCTGTTCGTGAAAAAATGGGAGATAAAATTGTTGGTGTATCTACCCATACAATTGAAGAAGCACGCTGGGCAATTAAAAACGGAGCTGATTATTTAGGTGTTGGCCCTATTTTCCCAACGAGTACGAAAAAAGATACGAAAGCTGTGCAAGGAACGAAAGGTTTAGCTCATTTTAGAGAACAAGAAATTACAATACCAATCGTTGGGATTGGTGGCATTACAATTGAAAATACCGCTGGGGTTATAGAAGCCGGTGCGGACGGCGTTTCTGTTATTTCCGCGATTAGTTTAGCTGAATCTCCGTATGAAAGTACGAAGAAGCTAGTAGAGGAAGTAAGTAACAGTTTGTAGAAGAAGGCTATGTAGTATTAAAAGGCTACATAGCTTTTTATTTTTTTCTGATATTGATATTTAGAAAAAGGGAGATGATTGTTTGAAACGTAAACAGTTTGTAGAGTTGCAAAATGAATTATTTCGTTTATTCGAACAAGGAGACTTTGATGTTATTTATAGATACATAGATAAAGCGAAAAGAGAGTTCCCTGAAAGGATGGATAAAACTAGCTTTTGGGAAGCGTGTGTACTTTCGATAGAAGGGAAGTATGAAGAAGCAATTGTTAGTTTAAATGAAGCTTTAGAAAAGGGGATTTGGTGGAATCCACATACACTTATGCAGGATGAAGATTTAAAGGAATTACGAGAGAATGAAGCTTTTAAAATGATAGTGAAAAAGTGTGAAGAAATCTTTAAGAAACAGCAGCTAACAGCCGACCCGAAATTATTTACTTATGGAAATGAAGAGGCGAAGACAGGACTATTTTCTTTACATTGGAGAGGATCAAACATAAATGATTTTGCACCGTATTGGTATGGAGAAGAAATATTACGTGAGTATATGTTAGGTTTTTCTCAATCCTCACAAGTACATGGAATGAATTCTTATAGCTGGGATAATCATGATATAGCTATAAAAGATATTATGAAAAGTTTTAATGATTTTATGGGTAAATATGACTTGGAAGACACCATCCTTGCGGGAGCTTCTCAAGGGGGAAATATAGCGATAGAGTTAGCGTTAAAGAATATGTTAGAGACTCAAAAATTTATTGCAGCTATACCCGCTATTCGAGATGTTGAGGCAATTGAAAGTATAGTCGTATCAAATGATATAACGAATGTAGAAGGATATATTGTTACGGGAGATAAAGATCCGTTTTACGAAAACACGCTTCAATTAATGTCGATGTTCGAGAAATATAATGTGAACTGTAAATTAATTGTGAGAGAAGGTTTGGGTCATCTTTTCCCAGCGGACTTCACACAAATATTAAAGAACATAATGGCAGAATGGACAGTTAAAAATATTTAAACAAACGTTTGATTAAAAAAGCACAAACCCTTTAAAACCTTGGGTTTGTGCTTGTTCTTTAAAACATAATTGAAATTAAGAGCATTCCAATTCCGATAGAAGTGAATGTTGCGATTAGGCCTGGAATCATAAAGCTATGATTTAAAACATATTTACCAATGCCAGTTGTACCAGTGCGATCAAAGTTAATGGCAGCAACGATTGTTCCATAGTTTGGAATGAAAAAATATCCATTTACTGCAGGGAACATTGCGATTAGTAGTGCTGGTGGAATACCGAGTGATAATCCAAGAGGCATTAAAGCACGTACTGTTGCTGCTTGGCTATATAGTAAAATAGAGAGAATGAATAATGCGATGGCAAATAGCCATGGTGCACTTGTTACTAGGTGCTGAATTGATCCTTGAATCATATTTAAGTTTCCGTTAAAGAAAGTATCTCCCATCCAAGCGATACCGAAAATAGCAACAACTGCTGTTGCCCCCGCTTTAAAGACGTTACCAGACACGATGCTTTCTACATTTGGTTTGCAGAAAATAATAATAAGAGCTGCGATAGTTAACATAACCATTTCAATTGTGTTTGGCATGGAAAGACGAATTAACTTCCCGTCAACCATCCATCCTGGACGAAGTGCTTCAAATGAACCGAGAAGTACGACAAGGAAAGTTCCTACTAAGAAAAGGATAACGGATAGTTTAGCGCCTTTTAAACCAACAAATTCTTTCTTCTCTTCAATTTTAGGAATCATTCCTTCTTTTAAACGTTTCAAGTATTCAGGGTCTTCATTTAATTCTTTCCCCATTTTGCTAGCAACAAATGCAGCTACCATACAAGCGATGAAGGTAGAAGGAATACTTACTTTTAAAATATCTAATAAGGTGATTTTATAGTCAACTAGCATTGCTAAAAGTGCAACTGTTGCAGCTGATATAGGGCTAGCTGTAATTGCTTGTTGGGAAGCGATTACGGCAATTGACATTGGTCGTTCCGGTCTAATCCCAGATTCGCGAGAGACTTCTGCGATAACAGGAAGTACAGAATAAGCAACGTGACCAGTTCCTGCGCACAGTGTAAATAAATAAGTAACAATTGGAGCAAAGAATGTAATACGCTTTGGATTTTTTCGCAATGCTTTCTCAGCTAGATGAACAAGGTAGTCCATTCCTCCAGCGGCTTGCAGTGCACCGGCAGCTGTAATTACTGCTAAAATCATAAGCATTACATCAATAGGAGGAGCTGTAGGTTGTAAGTGGAAGACGAAAACAAGTATTGCCATGCCAACGCCACCCATTACTCCTAGACCAACGCCGCCTAGGCGTGCGCCAATAAAAATGCAGAGTAGTAACGTAAGAAATTGTAGCCAAAACATGATAAACTACCTCCGAAATTCATTAGTTAAGATATATTTGAATAATTTAATTTGAAAGAAAATTAAAACAAATACTCAAAATAATCCTTGTGTTATATACATTTTTTATTATATAACACAAGAAATGTAACATTCACGAACTTTGTTAAATTATTTCGAAAAAATAATGCATTGAGACTTTACATTTGCATCTCTAAATAGGTAGACATTTTAATTTTTATGTTGTAATCTTTGATAGAGAATAATTTAATTCTCATAGAACTCCCATATCGTTCAACTCGTTCAGCGAGAAAGGCAAACTGATGGAAACATTAGGACGCAAAACTACAGGAGCTAAGGCCGAAAGGTTATGCTAGCCAGTTACCGGACGGATAGGGTTGGTCTTGACCAATGCTCTTTTCATTGGTCTTTTTTTTGTTTATAAACAAATGAGAACCGTTATCGTTTATTAATAAGGTTTATATTTTAATAGCGTTACTTTATAGTAAGTTAATTAAGAAAGGTGATGTTAATGAGAAAATATTGGCATAAGCTATCATTTCTTCAAAAAAATGTATTGTTAACTGTGTTAGTTATTTTGACGCTTGTCGGTACTATGGGAGCGTTAAGTTTTAACATGTTTCAAAATAGTATGATGTCTATGTTTGAAAGGCATTCTTTTGAAACAGGAGATACGGTATTACATAAATTAGACGCGGAAATATTGAGAGATGTTGCAAAAGACCCAACGGCAGAAAGAGAAAAGAGAGAGAAGTTAACAGAGAAATTAGATGAATCAACGGAAGAATTGAACAGTGTTGGACAAACCTATATTGTTGGAGCGAAAAAAAATGAAAAAGGTGAGCTACAAATCATTGATTTATCTACAGGTTTAGCAAATGTTGTTGAAGTAAGGCCGGGAGAATATTATAAACAACCAGACCTTTGGATGAAAGCATATGATAAAGTAATGAGCACAAAAAAAGCAAACATGACAGAAGTATATGAAGACGCATTAGGGACATGGGTAACGATATTAGAGCCAATTAAAGATGGAGAAGGTAACATTGTGGCACTTGTTGCAGCTGATGTAGATGCTTCTATTGTTCCTAGTACAAAAGAAAAGTTCATTATACAAGGTTTAATGTTTATTTGTATTTCTGTTTTAATTGCAACTTTTATTCAATTCTTAATTGTGCGTAACGCACTTGCTCCATTGCGGGATTTACGTGAAGGATTGCGCAGAGTCGGTGAAGGTGATTTAAGTATTAAATTAGAGGAAAGACCAGATGATATTGGTATTATTAATGCGTATTTTAATAATACCATTGAGAAGTTTAAAGGAATTATAGATAAAGTGAAGCAGACAGCAGAACAGGTTTCCTCATCTTCGCAAGAATTGTCAGTGAGTACGAAAGAGAATAGCATGGCAGTCCAAGGAATTGTAAGTTCTATAGTTGAGTTAAGGGCTGGCGTTCAATCACAAGAAACTTCAGTACCAAAGTATTTAAGTATTGTATATAAAATGGAAGATAAGATGGAAGAGATAACTAATATTGCAAAACAAATGGCGAAAGAGTCTGAAGGTATGAAGCATCATTCAGTAAAAGGAAATGGTGTTATTGAACAGACCATTAATCAAATGAACATAATACAAAATGCAGTACAAGATTTATCTTCTATCATTCATTCTTTGGAAACAAGATCAAAAGAAATTAGTGATATTGTAAATGTAATTACAGGTATTTCAAATCAAACGAATTCGCTAGCTTTAAATGCTTCTATTGAAGCTTCACGTGCTGAGGCAACCGGAAAGGGATTTGCCGTTGTTGATGAAGTGCGTAAATTAGCAGAGCAGACGGAAGCATCAGCAAAAGATATAGCGAAATTAATAGGGGAAACACAAGTTGAAACGGAAGAAGCTGTTGTTTCAATACAAAAAGCTTCAAAAGAAGTAGAATCCGGAATTAAACTTTTTCAAAGTAGTGGTGCTTTCTTTGAAAAAATTTCAAAATCAGCACAATCTGTTACAAGTCAAGTTAGAGTTGTTTCTAGTAATTCAAGTGATATATTGCAAAGTAGCCAAAATATTGTTCGTGTTGTAAATGAACTATCACTTATTGCAAATAAGTATGCAAATAGTAGTAATAATATTGAAGAAAGTATGAAAGAACAGGAAATGTCTGTACAAGATATTGCTGAATTAGCTAGTTCTTTAAGCTGGCTTTCACAGGAGTTACAAGAGTTAATAGGGGAATTCAAAAGTTAAATGAAATGATTATACGTGCTTTTGTTTGTTCAATAAAATAAATCATGCTACAATGAAAACGAATTAAGGACCGGGGAGCCAATTGGCTGAGAGGATGTAAACAAACATCGACCCTCAACCTGATCTGGATAATGCCAGCGTAGGGAGTTACTTAAAGTGATGTAGCATATGTTATTCTATAATAACTTGCATACAAGGCTTTCCTACGCAGTAGGAAAGCCTTTTCTTGTTTTAATATTTCATTTTATAAGGGGGATTTTACTATGTCACAACAAGTTACAATTTCATTTTCAGTAGTACCACAAGCGAAGAACAAAGATGTGTATTCTGTTGTTGATAAAGCAATTGAAGTTGTACAACAATCGGGAGTTCGTTATGAAGTAGGGGCAATGGAAACAACGCTGGAAGGAGAATTAGATGTACTTCTTGATATCATTAAACGTGCGCAACAAGCTTGTGTGGATGCTGGAGCAGAAGAAGTGATTACTTCTATTAAAATCCATTATCGTCCAAGCACTGGTGTAACGATAGATGAAAAGGTTTGGAAGTACCGTGATGAATATGCAAAACCAGAAGCAATCTAAAATAATTACAACAATTTGGCTTATCCTTCTCATAGCGATATGGGAAGGATCTGTTTCATTATTTAAAATTGAACCGTGGATTTTACCGAAGCCTTCTGCCATTGTTCAAGAATTAATTGGAATGAAAGATTTACTATTACCGAATACGATGCAAACGTTACAAGAGGTTCTAATCGGACTGTTTTTTGCGATTTTAATTGGGACAAGTATTGCAATTATTATGGATGTTATCCCTTTATTTCGTATTTTAATAAATCCGTTGCTTGTTATTTCGCAAACGATTCCAATCGTTGTACTTGCACCGTTATTTATTATTTGGTTTGGATATGGAATGCTACCGAAAGTAATGGTAGTAATACTCGTTTGTTTCTTCCCGATTGCGCTCAGCATTTTAGAAGGTTTTCAAACGGTAGATAAAAATATGTTGAAGTTGTTGCAAACGATGAAGGCAACGAAATGGCAAGTTTACCAGAAAGTAAAGTTTCCAGCAGTGCTGCCATACTTTTTCTCAGGTTTAAAAATTGCAGTTACATATAGCGTAATGGGAGCAATTATTGGGGAATGGCTCGGTGCAAGCGAAGGATTAGGAGTTATGCTTACAAGAGCTACAAAATCCTTTCTAACAGCCCGAGTATTTGGTGTGGCGGCAATTATTGTTATGGTGACATTATGTCTGTATTTTATCGTGGAGTTTATGGCAAGAATAACAGCACCATGGATATATAGAAAGGACGGCAGAAAATGAAAAAAGGTTTAAAAGTTATGTTGGCTGCCTTATTAGCAGTAGGTGTAGCTGGATGTAATCCGGCGAAGAAAGAAGAAAGTGCAAGTAAAGATCAAAAAGTAAAAGTAGTATTAGATTGGTTTCCGAATACGAATCATACTGGCCTATATGTAGCGCAAGCGAAAGATTATTATAAAAAGCAAGGATTAGATGTAGAAATTATTCAGCCAGGTGATAATGTGACAGCGGAGCAAATGATAGCTTCCGGAAAAGCTGACTTCGCAATAAGCGCACAAGAAAATGTAACGTTGGCTCGTGTGGAAGGTATTCCTGTTGTATCTATAGGAGCAATCATTCAACATAACACTTCAGCTTTTGCATCACTTAAAAAAGATAATATGACGTCACCAAAAGATTTTGAAGGTAAACGTTACGGTGGCTGGGGAGGACCAGCAGAAGAAGCAACGTTGAAGACAATCATGGAGAAGCATCAAGCTGATTTTAATAAAGTTGAAAAAATCATCTTAGGACAAACAGATTTCTTTAAATCAATCGGTCGTGATGCAGACTTTGAATGGATATATTACGGATGGGATGGAATTGAAGCGAAGCGCCAAGGAAAAGAGTTAAATACGATTATGGTGAAAGACTTAGACCCAGCGCTTGATTTCTATAGTCCTGTTATTATTACGAGTGAAAAACATACAAAGCAAGATAAAGACTTTGTGAAAAAGTTTATGAGTGCAACGACAGAAGGTTATAATTTTGCAATTAAAGAACCGAAAGAAGCTGCTGATATTTTAATTAAAGCAGTTCCAGATGTGAATAAAGAATTAGTACAAGAAAGTCAAAAATGGTTAAGTACGAAGTATCAAGATGATGCAAAAGTGTGGGGAGTACAGAAGGAAGAAGTTTGGACGAATTACATGAATTTCTTATATGATAACAAAGTTATTAAGAAGAAAATTGATGTGAAAGATGCCTTTACAAATGAGTTCCTTCCAAGTGAAAAATGAGTGGATTACAAATAAAAGAGATCGTAAAAGCTTTTGATGGAAAGAATGTATTGGCAAATATTAGTGCTTCTATACGAGAGGGAGAGTTCGTTTCCTTTGTAGGACCGAGTGGTTGCGGGAAAAGCACATTATTAAATATGATTGCAAATGTTGAAAATCCAACAAGTGGGAATGTAACGTATAAGGATAGGCACGTACAAGAGCAAGATGTTGTAAGTTATATGCCGCAGCAGGATTTATTACTACCGTGGCGATCAGCTTTGCAAAATATAGTTCTTCCATTGGAAATCGAAGGGAAACCGAAAAAACAAAGGCTAACAGAAGGAATGGAAGCATTAAAGCAATTTGAACTAGATGAATATGCAGACCATTATCCAGATGAATTGTCTGGTGGTATGCGTCAAAGGATTAGTTTTCTGCGCACATATTTATGTGAAAAGCCAATTATGCTACTTGATGAGCCTTTTGGAAAATTAGATGCCTTTACAAAAATGGAAGTACATAGTTGGCTTTTAAACTCTTGGCACCAAGAGAAGCAAACAATTGTTATGGTTACACATGACTTAGATGAGGCAATCTTACTGTCGGATCGCGTATTTATTTTATCTCAAAGACCAGCATCAATAGTTGGAGAGGTGCAAGTGAAATTACCTAGACCAAGAACAATGGATATGTTAACATCACTTGAGTTAAAAAAGGATAAGGAAGAAATTCTGAGAGTATTAGCTCCGTATATGAAAAAATAGAAAAAGCCTTTTAACAGTTTTTGGTATAATCGCTGTTAAGAGGCTTTTTTATATAGGGGGAGAAAGATGAAATCTATAGAGCAAATAGTTGATTCGTTAACAGCTGATAATCTTGAAGAAGGAAAGTCCTTATTAAAAAATCATATTTTATTGATGAAGTATGGTATGGAACATCATGAATTAAAAGAAGAAGAAATGACAGAAGTTTTAAAGTGGGTGCAAGGCCGGAATCAATTAAGAGAAGATGTTCCAGAATTACGCGATTTACATTTAGTTAAAAAATTTCAAGTGTTATTAGATGAATTTATTCATTCTATAATTTCAAATGGTTATGTGGAAGATGCGGTAGAAGTTTTAGAGAGTGTATTAAAAAGTATGGGAGCAGTCGCTCATATTGTAAAAATTATGTTTGTTGGCAAAAGAAAAGTTAATAGAAATTCTTTAGAAATGGTAGAAGAGTTAAAACGAGAGTGCTACAACTTAATGGAACAGCGTGCTGCTGTCGGGTTGCATGCTCAAATCTTTCACGTTTTAGGTTTCGTTCATTCGATCCAGTTTGATTTAGAAGAAAGGTCGCAGGAACATGGACGAACTGTAATAGGCCTTTTAACGGATTTTAAGACGAAGGAATTGAAATCTGTACAACAATTTCAAAACGAAGAACATATTCCAGAAGTGAAAAATATGGTTAGTAAAGAGTATGGGGTAGAACTACAAAGAAGAATTTATATGTGGAAATCGTTAACGCTCATCTTTACAAGTCCATATGCATTAGAAAAGATGTATAAAGAAATTTACGCAAAAAATGGAAAAGCGGAGAAGGAACAAAAGAAAAAATAGAGAATAGAATATAACAGAGTAGTTTATACTCTTAATATAACAAATGTTAAAGGAGTGAAAGGATACAATGACTTTATCAACTGTTCTTCAAATGGTTTTAGCTTGATGCGGGAGAAGTCTGCCCATTTTTAACGATTAAGCTAAATTGAAGACAGCAGGTAAAGAACCTTAATCCTTTTTTACGATAATATGTAATGGGTAAGGTGTATTCACCTTACCCATTTTTTATATATACAATTAAATAAGGCTTTATACTGTTGCTCTCTCTATTTAGCTTATGAACCATAAGTAGAGGAGAGAAAAAAATGAGTATATTAACAGTAGAAAATTTAAGTCATTCGTATGGTGAGAAAACCATTTTATATAATGCGTGTTTTCGACTATTAAAGGGCGAGCATGTTGGGTTAGTTGGGAAAAATGGAATTGGAAAATCAACCTTGTTAAGGATTTTAACAGGAGAACTTATACATGATGACGGAAACATTGAATGGTTTCCACATGTGAAGATAGGCTTTTTACAGCAACATATGGATTTACAAGAGGGGATAACAATTGAAGGATACTTACAAAGTGCATTTTCTAATTTGTATGCGATTGAATGTGAAATGTTAAAAATTACAGAAGAGATGGCTGGAGCAGGAGAAGTAGAAAAGTTGTTAGTAAAGTATGGAGAATTACAAACTATATTGGAAAGCTCTAATTTCTATCAAATTCATACAGAAATTGAAGAAGTAGCAATCGGTTTAGGTTTATTTGAAATAGGGTTGAAAAAGGATGTTTCAAAGTTAAGTGGAGGACAGCGAACAAAGTTATTACTTGGGAAGCTCCTTTTAGAAAAAGCTGATGTTTTATTGCTAGATGAGCCAACAAACTATTTAGATACAGCCCATATAGAATGGTTGCAATCGTATTTAAGACTGTATGAAAAAGCTTATGTGATCATTTCACATGACGAAGTATTTTTGAACAGTATTACGAATGTTATTTATCATCTAGAAGAACGGAAAGTGAAGCGGTACGTAGGAAATTATGAAAAATTTGTGCAAAGTTATCAATTGCAAAGGAAACAATTACAATCGGCGCATGCGAAGCAGCAAAAAGAAATTGCTCAGTTAGAAACATTTATTCAAAAAAATAAAATTCGAAAAGCGAAACAGGCCAAAAGTCGAGAGAAAGTATTGGAGAAAATGCAAAGGGTTGAAAAGGTTAATCATGTACCTCGATCCCGTTTTGATTTCAATGTTTATGAGGAGCCAGTTAGTCGCATATTACAGGCTGAAAAACTAAGGATAGGATATAGTTCTCCGTTATGTCCAGAATTGAATTTGCAAGTGAAAAAAGGAGAAAAGATAGCGATTGTTGGTCATAATGGAATTGGAAAAACGACAATGTTAAAAACGTTATTAGGTCAAATAAAGCCGTTAAGCGGTTCAATTTCTGTTGGAGAACGAGTAAATCCTGCTTATTTTGCGCAGGAAGAATTTGCTTCAGAAACAACACCATTAGAAAAAGTTTGGGCAGAACGACCAGATATGACAAAGAAAGAAGTACGCCAAGCATTAGCGAAGTGTGGATTGAAAGAAGAACATGTATTAAAACCTATTCGTTTATTAAGCGGCGGGGAACAAACGAAAGTACGTTTATGTGAACTTATCGTAACGAAAAGCAATGTTTTAATTTTAGATGAACCGACTAATCATTTGGATACAGAAACAAAGAAGTCTTTGCAGGAAGCATTACAACAATATAAAGGAACAATTTTACTTGTCTCACATGAGCCTTCTTTCTATGAAGCATGGATAACAAAAGTATGGAATATAGAAGAATGGGATGCTGAACGATATGAATAAAGAAAAGGCATTAGCTTGTATAAGCTAATGCCTTTTCCCTGTGATTAACATGATTTTCGAGAACTCTTACATGAGAATTGTATGAAGAAGCACTCTTATGGTGCGCTTATAAGCGTGCTTTTTCTTATGTTATGTTTATATTTAGATGCCTTTCCCTAATAGGCGACTATCTTTCTTTGTATATATAGATAGTTTGAAATGGAATGAAAATAATTCCTATATGTAAAGGATAATGTGATTAGTATAGGAAGACAATAGAACTTAAAGGAAATTCATGTAAAATTCAGGTGAACTTCACATGAACTTCATATTAGAAACTAAATATGATTATAATAAGTTATTGTAATATCGATTTGTGATTTTTCATAAAATTAAAAGTTTGAATTTAGGATAGAGCACTCAAACCTAAATTCAAACTTTAGTGAAATAATTAATGGAGGTTGCGCTTAGTTTTCGCTAATGGATGCATTTACAAGTTCGGCGGGAGTGCCTGTTCCTGCCCCTCCGATTGTAATCGATCCACCAGGAAGAATTTCACCATTCCATCCTGCATTCGTAATTACGTAATGATTATTTATTTTACTACTAATTTTAGAATCCCAAACTTGTGTTAAATTGCCGTTATAATCAAATTCTAATTTCCAGTTTTTAATAGGGGTCGTTCCGCTATTTTTAATTACAATCGAGAAGTTGTAACCACTTCCCCAATTTGAAGTGACTGAAAAGGTAGCATTGCTATTTCCACCAGGAGGTGTTGTGTTAGCGTCATCTGTTTTTACAAGAATGGAAGTAGGCTGTGATTTATTCCCAGCAGCATCCTTTGCTAATACTGAAAAGGTGTATTCTGTATTAGGTTTTAAGTTTTTAATTGTAATACTATTTGTTGTTGTACTCCATTTCTCTTCTCCGGCAGTAATTTCATATTCATTAACTCCTACGTTATCAGTAGATGCAATCCAGTTTAATTGAACTGAGTTTGAATTTTTATTTGTAACAGCAATATTTTTTACGTTTGTTGGGGGCTCAGTATCTTTTTGAGTAATAGGTCCACCAAGTAATTCTTTTACTAACGTATCAAGCAATTTTGGTCCACTGCAACTATATTTTGGACTTGTACGGCAATCCCCGCTTAGTTCCCAAAACATTGCGCCACTTAGACCCTTTGTCTTTATATAGTCTGTTTTATATTTCATAGATTCGTTGTCATCATAGCTAATAAACGTGCCTGTAGTCGCATTATATAAATAAGGTACTTTCGCTACATCGTTCCAGTGGCGAACAAAACCATTTTTATTAACATAATTAGCTGCTAAATCACCATAATCGTACACACCTGTGTCACCGGTAGAATAATCATCCCAAGTACCTTTAGAAGCGAGCTTTCCGTCACTACCTGGTTTACAAGGTTGGTATTGCCCATTATTTTCTTTTCCGCAACTTTTCCATCCACGTCCGTAAAAAGGTACACCTAATACGAGTTTATCCGCTGGAACCCCTTCATTTGTATAAATGTCTATCGCACCATCTACATAAAATTTTGTATCCGCTGCTGGGTCATTTGGATCTTTGTATAGTGCTGCATTATGGTTAGAAGTAGCTTCCCATCCACCGTGGAAATCATATGTCATAATATTAATCCAATCAAGTATTTGAGAGATCTTCTTTAGCTCTGTATGATCCGCATAACGTTGGCTTGCACCTGATGCGATTGTTAGTAAATATTGTTTCCCATCTTCTGCAGTAGCTTTCGTTAATGCATTTCGAACATCTTGAAGGAGTAGGGTGAAGTTTTGCTTATCTTCAGGACGATAACTACCACCAGGAATCGTTTCGACGCCCGGATATTCCCAATCTAAATCAACGCCGTCAAATCCATATTCACGAAGAAAAGCTACTGTAGATTCAGCGAATACTTTTCTTGTTTTTTCATCAGCTGCCATATCAGAAAAGCGGTTAGACCAAGTCCAGCCACCAACTGAAATTATTGTTTTTAAGTGAGGATACTTAGCTTTTAATCGTTTCAGTTCTCCGAAATTTCCACAACGGGCATATTTATCACAATCTTCCCAAGTTGTACCTGATCCCGGATAAGATTTTGTGACATCAGCCCAAGGTTCACCGAGTACGAGAGTGCCATTAGGAACCTCTTTATTTTGCAGTGGTACTCCAGACTCTTTACAGTTCCACGTTTGTTTATTTGGATTATCGGGGTGAGTAGAAGGGTTTCCATGTTTTCCATTCCAGCAAATATCAGCGAAAGCATAGTTTAAATGAGTTAGCTTTGATGCATCAATGTCTGCAACTTGATAATTACGTCCGTAAATGCCCCATGAAGGAAAATACCCAACAATTTTTTGACCTTGCTTTGGTGAATCTGCTAATGCAACATTTGGAGTAATAAAGTTTGTGAGAAAAAGAGGTAAGAAGAGTAGTAGGGATAGTAATAGCAGTGTGAATTTTTTGGAGCTCATAGTCATTTCTCCTTTCAAAATAAAAGATATATTTAAAGGCATGCGCCAGTAAACCAAAGTGAATCTAGACGTATGAAACGTCTAGATAAAAATGATCAGACATCACGAAGTCTATACAAGGGAGCTGGGGGTGATTAAATCGTAGCAAATGTAAGATTTAGTGTAAACGCTTTATTTGATTCGCAAAGATTTTCTCAATATGAAATGGCTCTAATACAGACTACACATGAAAATAAAATATTGATTAGGGAGGAAAAGGCTCTTTGTAATTAAATTTGAGAAAAAATTGTATAAAGTCAATTTGTAATAGCGTAGCAAGATGAGAAAATATCATGTAAAATAATAGTAAAAATATGTAAAGGAGCGAATGGTGTGGATGTCTTTTTGAACATTGCTGAAGAAAAAATTCGACAAGCAATACGGAATGGAGACCTTGATCATATTCCGGGAAAAGGAAAACCACTACAATTAGAAGACCTTTCAATGGTACCTCCAGAACTTAGAATGAGTTATAAAATCTTAAAAAATGCGGGTATGATTCCACCAGAAATGGAACTACAAAAAGATATATTAAAAATAGAAGATTTAATTGCTTGCTGTTATGATGAAGCAGAGCGAAAAAAATTACAAGAAGAGTTAACAGTAAAAACGCTTCGTTTTCAGCAAGTAATGGAAAAGAGAAAGAGTAAAGATAGTTCAGCTTTTCGTATGTATCAAGATAAAGTATTTCGTAAATTACGCTAAGAGGGATAAGATGAATACATTTAAAACGATAGAAGCGTTAGCGACATATATTGAAGAACAACAATTAGTACTTCTGTTTATTAAAACAGAAAATTGTGGTGTTTGTGATGTTATGTTAAGAAAAGTAAATTGCGTATTAGAGAATTATGATTACGTAGAGAAAGTAGAAATATTACTACAAGACATGCAAGAGATCGCGGGGCGATATGCAGTATTTACAGGGCCAACAGTTTTATTATTTTATAATGGAAAAGAGATCCTTCGTGAATCGCGCTTTATTTCACTTGAAAATTTAGAGAGAACCATTCAATTATTCGAAGATTAAGGGAGGCTTTTATATGGAATTTATTATTGTCATACTATTATTTGTTGTAGTTGGAACGATCGTAACGGCAGTTCGATCAAACAAAAAGAAGGTAAATCTTACGAAACAAAATAACATTCATAATTCATCTAACAACTCATCACCATTATTTTTCTTTGCTGGATCTGATAATGATAGCTCGCATGGAGGTTCACATGATTGTGGAGGATCTTTCGGTGGAGATAACGGAGGCAGCTGCGATGGTGGCGGAGGTGGCGGTGATTGATGAAAATGCGCCTTATATAGGCGTATTTCTTTTTAAACAAACGTTTGATTAATATTTTTAACGTACTAAGGGGAATAGAAATGAAAAGGGAACTGAAAGTGAAAAACAAGGGGAAAGTAGTGTTATTTTTATTAGCTGCGGGAGGCGTAGTTCTTGTTAAATTAGGATTTAAAATTGGAATAATACATATGATTCGAACGTGGTTTGAGAGTACGTTTTCTTAAATAAGGAATATAGCCTCTTGTAATAGAGGTTTTTAATTTGTTATTATTAGACTGAACGGTCGGTTTAAAGAGGTGTAAATATGAGAAGAAGTGCAGAAGAGATAAAGAAAGAAATTGCATATAAAGCAGAAAGTCTGTTTTCACAGAAGGGTTATGCAGCTACATCTATGGAAGAGATTTGTGAAATTACAGAGCGAAGTAAAGGAAGCATTTATTATCACTTTAAAAGTAAAGAAGAATTATTTTTATTTGTAGTAAAACAGCATACGTATGATTGGCTTGAAAAATGGAATGAAAAAGAGAAGTTGTATAGTACGAATACTGAAAAACTATATGGTCTCGCGGAATATCATGTCGAGGACATACAGCAACCAATTTCAAATGCAATAGAGGAATTCTCTATGAGCCAAGTTGTAAGTAAAGAGATTTTGGATGAACTATTGGCTTTAACTAGAGAATCATATGTTATGTTTGAGAAACTAATTGAAGCAGGTATACAGTCTGGAGAGTTTCGTGAAGATAGTACGCGCGACCTTATGTATATTGTGAATGGATTATTATCAGGGCTTGGAGTACTTTACTACGAGTTAGATTATAAAGAGCTGCAACGTATTTATAAAAAGGCAATAGATGTATTGTTAAAAGGAATGGCAGCTGAATAATAAGTCAGTTGCTTTTCTTACAAAATAAATTAGACCGAACGGTCGGTTTATGAAAGGGGAATGAAAATGAACGCTTTATTTAAAAACCGAGCATTTATGCTCGTTATGGCATCTGATATTTTACAACAATTTGCAATTTGGATCAGAAATATGGCTCTTTTGTATTTCATAATGGAGCGAACGAATAATGATCCAGTTTCAGTTTCGTTGTTATCGGTTATGGAATATGCACCTATTTTTATTTTCTCGTTTATCGGTGGGGCGCTAGCTGATCGTTGGAATCCGAAAAGAACGATGGTTGCTGGAGATGTATTAAGTGTACTGTCTATTGTAGGAATTGTCTTGTTGTTAAAGCTGGATTATTGGCAGGCTATATTTTTTGCAACACTCATTTCCGCGATCGTAGGCCAATTTTCTCAGCCATCATCTTCGCGTATATTTAAGCGCTACGTAAAAGAAGAGCAGGTAGCAAATGCGATTGCATTTAACCAAACATTACAGTCATTATTTATGATTTTTGGACCAGTGGTAGGATCACTTGTGTATACACAACTTGGTTTATTTACGTCACTATATAGCTTAATCATTTTATTTTTGTTATCTGCTATTGCTCTTTCGTTTTTACCAAAATGGGTGGAACAAGAGCAAGTGGCGAGAGATTCATTAAAAAATGATATAAAAGAAGGATGGAAATACGTTCTTCATACGAAAAATTTACGTATGATTACGATCACTTTCACCGTTATGGGCTTAGCTGTTGGATTAACGAATCCATTAGAAGTGTTTCTTGTAATAGAGCGTCTTGGAATGGAAAAGGAAGCAGTTCAATATTTAGCCGCAGCTGATGGGATAGGTATGTTAATCGGTGGTATTGTTGCTACAGTTTTCGCTTCAAAAGTGAACCCGAAAAAGATGTTTGTATTCGGTATGAGCATATTAGCAATGTCATTTTTAGTAGAAGGGCTATCTACATCATTTTGGATTACTAGTTTCATGAGGTTTGGAACAGGTATTTGTTTAGCTTGTGTTAATATCGTTGTCGGTACGCTTATGATTCAACTTGTACCAGAAAATATGATTGGAAGAGTAAATGGAACAATTTTACCACTGTTTATGGGGGCAATGTTAATCGGAACTTCACTAGCTGGAGGATTGAAGGAGATGACCTCACTAGTTACTGTATTTTGTATAGCAATGGCACTTATTTTATTTGCGATAGGGCCAGTTCTACGCATGCAAATAAATAAAGAAGATGTCGCTAATAAAGAGGAACTAACAAATTCATTAGCTTCGAAATAATCAGTGTAAGGGAGCAGGATTGCTCCCTTTTCTTGTGGCAATCTTTTGACAATGACATGCCCCAACTATATACTGATGATGTAAAAACGAGTTTACAGGTTAGGAGAAATGGTGTGAAAAATCAAATCTATGAATTACGCACTGAAAACAATATTTCACAAGGTGCATTGGCTGATAAGTGTAAAGTTTCTAGACAGACGATAAATGCAATTGAGAATAATAAATATGATCCAAGCTTAGCGTTAGCATTCCGTTTGGCTGAAGTATTAGGAACAACTGTTGATAAACTATTTTTGTACAAGTTGTAGGGGGAGTAGTTGTTGGGGAAAGAGAAAATAAGCCTTGTAGTTACGGCATTAGTAGCTATAAGTACGTTAGTGTGTGCACTTTATTATTGGTTAACTGAACTTCAAGTAAACTGGTATGCACTATTTATTTGTAGCATCGCATTACATTATATGTTTAAAAGTTTGGCATCGCATAATGTGGAAGGGACAACGAAGGAGAAAGAAGATGTAGAAAAACATGTATTAAAAATAAGTGCAAATGTTACGTATTATGTACTTGTTGTATTAATTTTTGGTTTGTTTTTCGCATCGGTAGGTTTTAATAAATGGATTGATTTTCATAACATACCGCTTTTGTTTGCGTTATGCGCTGCGATAGTTGTAAAGCCGGCTGTAGAATTTTTAATTGTAAGACGTTATTGCTAAAAATAAAGAAAAGATCCTCTTCTCATGAGAAGAGGATCTTTTTCTTATAGCGTTTTAGTTTTTGGACTAGGTGGTGTAACGGATGTATTATTTTCGGGAACTCTAGTTAGTAAGAATCCACCGATAACGAACAGTACAATAATACTAAGGACACCAGCGTTGGTTTTTCCTGTTAATTGCGTTGTAACACCGACTAATACTGGACCCATAATTGCCGCGAATTTACCAAAGATATTATAAAATCCGAAGAATTCATTTGCAGATTCTTTTGGTACTAGTTTTGCAAAATAGGAACGACTAAGTGCTTGAATACCACCTTGAGAAGTGGCAACTAACATTGCTAAAATCCAGAAATCGAGTGTCGTTTTTAAGAAATAAGCATATATGCAGATAATGATATAAATAATAATACCGACGTATAGCATTTTTTTACCTGTAAATGTTTCTGATAACTTTCCGTATAATAAGGCGAATGGACAAGCAACAATTTGTGTGACAAATAAGATGATTAATAGATTCGTTGCACTAATACCGAGATCTGTTCCGTAAGCGGTAGACATGGTAATAATTGTATCGACCCCGTCAATGTAGAAGAAGTAAGCGATTAGGAACATAAATACAGTTTTATATTCTTTAATATTTTTAAAAGTATCAGCAAGGCGTTTGAAGCTCATTGCAATTGGTCTTGGATGACGTTCAATATAATGTGTTTGCTCTACATTTTTTAGCATTGGAATTGTAAATAATCCCCACCAAAGAGCTGTTATTGCGAACGAAATTTGACTAGCAATGCCGACTGATAAAGGGATAGTTCCTTTTTGAGCAAGAATAATAAGAGCGATACAACCGATAAAAGGAATTGTGCTCCCAATATAACCTAATGCAAAGCCTCTTGTAGAAATTCGGTCCATTCTATCTTTAGAGGTAACATCTACTAAAAATGCATCATAAAAAATGTTTGCTCCCGCAAAACCGACTAATGCGAGCATGTAGCAGCCTAGTAATAAGTACCACTGAGATGTTGGGACGACTGCTAGCATACTTGTAAATACGATACCGAGTCCAAAGAAGAATGTGAAAAATCGTTTTTTAAATCCTTTATAATCAGCAACTGTGCCGAGAATAGGAGCAAGTATAGAAATTAAAAGTGTAGCGAATGAGTTTGCATATCCCCAATATGCTGTTGAAGTTGCACCAGATAGTCCGGCTTCTTTTGCAGCTGCTTTAAAGTAAATTGGGAATAATGCAGTTGTAATGACGAGCGAATATACCGAATTCGCCCAATCGTATAATATCCAGCTTTTTTCTTGTCTGGACATTTTTTTCATATAATGTTCCCCCTTAAATTGTTCTACTAACAGTGTACAAAAATAAAAATTATAAAAAGAGAAACAGTGATGATTTTTACATAACTTTTACATATATACACAGTTCTTTACAATTGAAGTAAATCCTCTACAATTGATCCGTCTGTTTCACCTAAGTGTAAACCGAGTAGTCTAGCGATAGTTGGACCTTCATCAATAAGTCTCATGTACGGGATGGTAACGCCGCTTTTTATCCCTTTCCCAGCAGCGATAAAAATTGTTTCATAGTTAGGTTTTGTTGGAGAGTATCCATGCGTACCAAATGTATATTTTTTACTAGGCGTAACGTCTTTTTCATTAATCTCTTTTATAAAATCTCCTGTATAGTTTTCAGTGAAATAATACTCTTCTCGCGCTTCTAACATAAATAAACAATTACCATCGGCACCGCAGTCTTTTGCAGCTTCATCATGAAGCATAAATTCAATACCGTTTTGTTTATTTTGAAGTAGTTCTTCAAGTAGTAGTTGTACTTTTCGAATTGTATCTGTATCATTTTTGTCTTTCACATATACATAGGCAGAGCCGTCGCAACTTTGGCAATAGGCCTTCCAGTCTATTAATTTTCCTTTTGAGTTTATAGATATAAGCCCTTTTTGATGAAATAGTACATTTAATTGAATGGCTTTGTTTTCACTTAAAGCGCTATGATCACCAAGAGCGATAATTGTACTCTCTTCGTATAGATTACTGTCTTTTAAAGCTTGAATAATTTTCCCTAGCCGTTCATCATGTCTATGAATTGCGGCTATTGTTTCTTTGGATTCAAAGCCGTAATAGTGTCTTTGGGTGTCTAAATCGGTGAAGTGTACAAACATGACATTCGGCTTTTTCGTCTGAATTGTATGCACAGCGGAAGCGAGTACGAAATCATCGAGTTCAGGCTGTGATAAGCCATTTCTTATATGACCAAAACGCTGATTCAAATCTAATTGATATAGCGGGCTACCGCTAAATAATGAAACTAAAATTTGATTTTGCCACGGTCTATTTGGAAAAATTTCAGGTAAATTGTAATCAATATTTGCTCTGCCGGTAACAGGCCATAGAAGGGCAGCTGTCGTTAAATTTGCTTTACGTGCTTCATCGTATAACGTTGTTCCTTTAATGGATTTTCGGTACCAATGCCAATCTGGTGACTCACGTCCAGGTTGAAGTAACGTATTGCTAACTACGCCATGTTTATTAGGGTAGTTTCCAGTAACGATTGTTGAGTGGCTTGGATATGTTACAGAAGGATAAATAGGTTCAACTTTTTTCGCAATCGCGCCCTTGTTTATTAATGTTTGGAAGTTAGGAAGTTTTTGTAATATAGGAAAATCTAAAGCTGATAAGCAATCGAAAGATAAAATAATGACATGATTTGTTAATGCTTTATCCATAAAGTTCCCTCCTGATTATATAAAACTTATTCTTATATATTACTATTAATACCTAGTAATAAAAATATATTTCTAGGTAAAAATTTATTATTTATTTTCAGAAAAATTAAACATATAATTAAGTATAGGGAAATAAATGGAAGGAGGGAATACTATGGATTGGCTAGATGGATTTAGTATCTTTTACATCATTGGCGGAATTACGATTATCCTTGTATTTGCTATTTCGTATTTACTAAAGAAACGGTTTCCAAACAAACAGTTCGATATTATATTTGCACTTAGTTTAATACTTCTTTGCTTAGCATCTTTTCCCGTCACAATGATGGTTATTGGTGGATGGGAAGGAATGGGATATGGATTTATTGGTTTCTTCGTTCTACTTGGTACACTTATCGGTATGATTGCACATCAACTTGTAAAAATCTCGCGAAAGAGCTACGTATAAAACTGCAGAAAATGAAAAGAATATATAAAAATGAGAAAATTAGCTATTGTTTAAAAAAAGAATTTGTATTATGATAATCAACAAATTTATTTCGTTATAACGATGAAAAAGGACTAGTACATGTTCAACCTTTTTAGCAGAGAGAGAATCCGCCAGGCTGAAAGATTCTTAAAAAGGCGATATGGAACCTACCTTTGAGTTCTGCATATGCAGCGGGAATTTCCCGTTATCAAAAAGAGAGCATGCACAATTTTTGTGCATGAATCAGGGTGGTAACGCCGGCAAAGCTCGGTCCCTATTTAGGGACACGGGCTTTTTTGTATTTTCAAAAGGAGGAAGATTGACTATGAAAAAAGAACAAGTACAAGCGATTACGAAGATGGAAGAGGATTTTGCACAGTGGTATACCGATATTGTAAAAAAAGCAGAACTTGTTGATTATTCAAGTGTAAAAGGATGTATGATTCTACGTCCGTACGGTTATGCCTTATGGGAAAATATGCAGAAAGTTATGGATGAGAAGTTAAAAGCAACTGGTCATGAAAATGTATATATGCCAATGTTTATTCCAGAAAGTTTATTGCAAAAAGAGAAGGATCATGTTGAAGGATTTGCTCCTGAAGTAGCATGGGTTACGCATGGCGGGGATGAAAAGTTAGCGGAAAGACTTTGTGTACGTCCTACATCGGAAACTTTATTCTGTGAGCATTTCTCAAAGATTGTTCAATCATATAATGATTTGCCAAAGTTATATAATCAGTGGTGTTCAGTAGTTCGTTGGGAAAAGACAACGAGACCATTCCTTCGTACGACTGAATTTTTATGGCAAGAAGGCCATACGATTCATGAAACGGCAGAAGAATCGCAAGCTGAAACGTTACATATTTTAAATCTATATGCCTCTTTCTGTGAGGAATACTTAGCGATACCAGTAATTAAAGGACAAAAAACAGAAAAAGAAAAGTTTGCGGGAGCGAAGGCAACTTATACGATTGAAAGTTTAATGCATGATGGAAAAGCACTTCAAACAGGAACATCTCATAACTTCGGAACAAATTTCTCTGAAGCATTTGATATTAAGTTTTTAGATCGTAACGGTAAGTGGCAATATGTACACCAGACTTCGTGGGGTGTATCAACGAGAATGATAGGTGGACTTATTATGGTCCATAGTGATAATAACGGACTTGTAATGCCGCCAAAAGTCGCTCCAGTACAAGTTGTTATTGTACCTATTGCTCAGCATAAAGAAGGTGTGTTAGAAAAAGCAACAGAGTTACAAGGACGTATTCAGAAGGTTGCGCGTGTAAAAATAGATGCTAGCAATAAAACACCGGGCTGGAAATTTAATGAGTATGAAATGAAGGGAATTCCAATTCGATTAGAAGTTGGTCCAAAGGATATTGAAAAGAATCAAGTTGTACTTGTAAGAAGAGATACGAAAGAAAAAGAATTTATATCAATGGATCAATTAGAAGAACGCATTCCATCATTACTTGAGGAAATTCATCATTCTTTATTTAATAAAGCAAAAGTATTTCGCGATGAGAATACGTATAGTGTGACGAATTTCGAAGAGATGAAAAAAGCAGCTGATGAAAAGCAAGGGTTTATTAAGGCGATGTGGTGTGGAGAACTAGCTTGTGAAGAGAAATTAAAAGAAGAAGTTGGAGTATCTTCACGTTGTATGCCTTTTGAGCAAGAACATTTAGCTGACGAATGTATTTGCTGTAGTAAAGAAGCAAAGCACATGGTCTATTGGGGAAAAGCATATTAATACTCTTTCTTATAGATGCCAAAAGGACTTTGGGTTGCATAATAAACTGCAATCCAAAGCCCTTTTTAGTTTTATCCCGAATTAACGGGCAGTAAGACCCCCACCTCAAAATTCAGCGGAAGCAAAGAAGTTAGGTGGGGGATCAACTGCCCGTAAAAGCCCGATTGGTTCAACTAATAATCAGTGGGGGATGAACAAAACCCCCACTGATTAAAGTTTCATTTTATATTGGTTTCATGTATTTTTTAGATGGAAGGATGTTGGTCTTTATTTTGCATTTTTACGGCGAATAAACAATAACATACCAATTAGGAATGTTGAAAGTCCTATTAAAATAGATGCAGGATAATGCGCTGCAGTATTAGGTAACTTATCACCTTGTTTTGTCGCATTATCTTTTACGTTACCACCTTGTGAACTGTTATCCCCTTTAACTCGATTGCCATCTTGGGAGCCTTTGCCATCAGAGCCGCTGCCACCAGAACCGTTGCCACCAGAACCGTTGCCATCAGAGCTGCTGCCACCAGAACCGCTACCACCAGAACCGTTGCCATCAGAACCATTGTCATCAGAGCCGCTACCACCAGAACCACTGCCATCAGAACCGTTGCTTCCTGGAGGTTTATTATTATCTTTTGAGTTTACTTCTGCTAAATGATCGCTGTTTTGTACAATAGCGTTTGTTGGAGAGAAGTTTTCCGTGGCTGCATTAACGATATTCAAGCCGCTAAAAAAAGATAAAGAAAGTGTTGATGCTAAAATGAAGATTTTCGTCATTGTTTTCCTCCTGAAAAATTAATATTCCATCTAAAATACATCCCTTTGTAATATTTCATAGGAGATATAGTTTTATGCAAAAAACTATATAGATAAGATGTTCACAAATTTTATGGCTATATTTAGATATTCAAAATAAATATTTCGGAATGATATGTTAAGATTAATAGTAAGAAGAATAAAAAAGGGAGGGCTGAAGAATATAGGATTTCTTATATTCTTATAAAAAATTATGAAACAAACAACAAAACAAATAATAACAGGTACATTTCTAGCGACAGCAACATCTTTTATTTCGACGCATGCCTTTGCAGAAAGTGATAATTTAGCGATAGTAAATGCAACAAACTTAAATATACGTGAACAACCTACAACTCAAGGGAAAGTTATAGGAACAGTAAAAAAGGGAACAAATGTACAAGTTTTAAGTAAGGAAAAAGAATGGGCTAAAATTTCTCATGATGGAAAAGAGGGGTACGTCACATTACAATTTTTAGGATTTTCGAATGGAAATCCAAACGTTGAACAAAAACAACAATTAACGATTAATAATGGACAAAAAGAAGAGGGAATTGTTACGGCAACTCGTTTGAATGTACGTAATAGTCCAGCTCTAGGTAGTTCAATGATTGGCTATGTTCAAAAAAATGAAAAAGTAACGGTATTAGGAAAAGCGAACGGCTGGGCAAAGATTGAATATAAAGGAAAAGAGGGATATGTATCTTTAGAGTTTTTAAAATTTGGAGATGCAATTCAAACACCTGACACTTCTGGCCAAAAGCAACTGCAACCAACAATCAAAAATGGAGCACAAGAAGTAGGAACAATCAATGCAACAAGCTTACGAGTAAGAAGCGCAGCGAATACAAGTAGCTCAGTTTTAGGAAACTTGAAAAATGGTGAAAAAGTAACAGTACTAGGAAAAGCGAATGGTTGGGCAAAAATAAGCTATCAAGGAAAAGAAGGTTATGTATCGTTAGAGTTTGTGAAAATTGATGGCAACACAGAAGAGATAAAAACGTCGGAACAACCGAAAACATCAGATGCAACGATTAAAAATGGAACGCAAGAAGTAGGAACGATTAATGCGACAAGTCTCCGAGTAAGAAGTGCGGCAAATACAAGTAGCTCAGTTCTAGGAAACTTAAAAAATGGTGAAAAAGTAACAGTACTAGGAAAAGCGAATGGTTGGGCAAAAATAAGCTATCAAGGAAAAGAAGGTTA
>NZ_JAEHBQ010000157.1:0-200 GCF_016483555.1 Bacillus cereus group sp. N14 | reverse complement strand
GTGAAGTTAGAAGCAGGAAAACAAGAAGAAAAGCCAGCGGAAGACATTACGAATGGAACGCAAGAAGTAGGAACAATTAACGCGACAAGCTTACGAGTAAGAAGTGCGGCGAATACAAGTAGCTCGGTTCTAGGAAACTTAAAAAATGGTGAAAAAGTAACAGTACTAGGAAAAGCGAACGGCTGGGCGAAAATAAGCTA
>NZ_JAEHBQ010000156.1:0-207 GCF_016483555.1 Bacillus cereus group sp. N14 | reverse complement strand
TTGTGGCGAAGTGGTTAACGCACCGGATTGTGGCTCCGGCATTCGTGGGTTCGATTCCCATCAGTCGCCCCATTTTTATTTTTAAAATTACAAATAATCTAATTGATACTTACATATAATTAAGTAAGAATTCGATGGGCTATAGCCAAGCGGTAAGGCAACGGACTTTGACTCCGTCATGCGCTGGTTCGAATCCAGCTAGCCCAG
>NZ_JAEHBQ010000155.1:0-207 GCF_016483555.1 Bacillus cereus group sp. N14 | reverse complement strand
AGTAGAAGGAACGAAAACATGGAAAGACGATAACGCGAAAGATCGTCCGGAAATGATCAAAGTAGATCTTTTACAAAGCGGTAAAGTAGTAGATACAAAAGAAGTAACAGCGGCAGCAAATTGGAAGTATACGTTTGAAAAACTTCAGGCATACGATGCAAACGGAGCAGCGTACAAGTATGAAGTGAAAGAACAAGCAGTACCAGG
>NZ_JAEHBQ010000154.1:0-211 GCF_016483555.1 Bacillus cereus group sp. N14 | reverse complement strand
CGAAGTGGCTAAACGCGGCGGACTGTAAATCCGCTCCTTCGGGTTCGGCAGTTCGAATCTGCCCCCCTCCACCATTTTTTTAAAAATAACCTGAGAGGGTTTATTTTTTTGAAAAGATAACCATACTAGTAAATATTAATGGGCTATAGCCAAGCGGTAAGGCAACGGACTTTGACTCCGTCATGCGCTGGTTCGAATCCAGCTAGCCCAG
>NZ_JAEHBQ010000153.1:0-215 GCF_016483555.1 Bacillus cereus group sp. N14 | reverse complement strand
GGATATGAATCCAAAGTAAGTGGTACTGATATCACAAATACAAAAGTAGGCGAAACAAAAGTAGAAGGAACGAAAACATGGAAAGATGATAGCGCGAAAGATCGTCCGGAAATGATTCAAGTAGACCTTTTACAAAACGGTAAAGTAGTAGATACAAAAGAAGTAACAGCGGCAACAAACTGGAAATATGCATTCACGGATTTAGAAGCATATGA
>NZ_JAEHBQ010000152.1:0-218 GCF_016483555.1 Bacillus cereus group sp. N14 | reverse complement strand
ATGGTAGCGATGAATACAATGGGATATGATGCTTGGGCATTTGGAAATCATGAATTCAACTTTGGATTAGATACATTAAAAAAAGTCAGTGAGCAATATAAGGGAAAGACGTTAGCAGGAAACATTTATAAGGAAAATGGAGAGCGTTTTCTTCCTGCATATACGATTGTTGAAAAAGGTGGAATTAAAGTTGGAATTATTGGTATGAATACACCAAT
>NZ_JAEHBQ010000151.1:0-220 GCF_016483555.1 Bacillus cereus group sp. N14 | reverse complement strand
TTTCCCTTGTCTAACATTTCATTTTCTACTGTTAAAGCAAGAGATTTTGTCATGCCTTTTTCAATTTGGAAAGTAATTGGATCTACCAATTGCTTATATCCTTTTGGTGCTTTTACTTCTACTAGCTTGTATGTGCCAACTGATAAATTAGTAACTTGTGCGTGTCCTTTTTTATCTGTCGTTATTTTAGCGACTACTTGTCCTGCTGCATCTTGAATCT
>NZ_JAEHBQ010000150.1:0-222 GCF_016483555.1 Bacillus cereus group sp. N14 | reverse complement strand
ACCATCGGCGCTAGAGAGCTTAACTTCCGTGTTCGGTATGGGAACGGGTGTGACCTCTCTGCCATCATTACCAGACTGTATTCATTTAAGACAAGAATCATTGTAACTTATTTAACTTTTAAAGTCAACAAGTTTTTTATATTCTTTCAAAACTAGATAACATTGCTTCATATTATATGGTTAAGTCCTCGATCTATTAGTATTCGTCAGCTCCACATGTCA
>NZ_JAEHBQ010000149.1:0-225 GCF_016483555.1 Bacillus cereus group sp. N14 | reverse complement strand
GGTGCGGCTGGATCACCTCCTTTCTATGGAGAATTGATGAACGCTGTTCATCAATATAAGTTTCCGTGTTTCGTTTTCGTTTAGTTTTGAGAGTTCAATTAAGTATTGACTCTTAAATGAGGATATGATATAAATAAATCCTGCAATTTGTATGGGCCTATAGCTCAGCTGGTTAGAGCGCACGCCTGATAAGCGTGAGGTCGATGGTTCGAGTCCATTTAGGCC
>NZ_JAEHBQ010000015.1:0-127923 GCF_016483555.1 Bacillus cereus group sp. N14 | reverse complement strand
CCCATAGAAAAATCCCCTCCATAGTAAACAGATTAATGTGCTTTCTTTTTACTGTCTACTATAAGGGGATCATATCACTTATGAGTTGGCTCTTTGTTTCCAGTTTTTCTCTCTCTTACCTACTCTACCGTTGGGCTATCGCTTGAGGAAGGAGAATTATTTCGATCAATTTATTACATTCGCTATCACTGTTTTAATAGCCATTCTTCCATTACCTTTACTGTTTCATCTCGTTGTGCTTTTGGCGTAATTAAGCTTGCATTATCACCTTTTTGCTCACCATACATGCCAAAATGAGCATGGTTTCCGCCTTTTATCATGTGCATAGTTGTATTCTTTGACATTAACTTTTTATTGTTCTCTATTTTTTCTACAGTTGCTAAAGCATCTACTTCCCCATAAATTGATAACATCGGAATCGATTTTGTAGAGAAGTCATCTGCAGGATACGAACCTAAGAAAATGATCCCGTCTACCTTGTCTTCATGTTGAAAGGCATACTTAGAAATCATAGCTCCCCCCATTGAATGCCCTGCGACATACCATTTTTGAACTGCAGGATACTGTTCCATTACACTGTCTACCGCATTGATTCCAAATATCGCTAAATTTAATGGTAACTTAGGCATTACTACAAAATGCCCATCTTTTGCAAGAGCTTCCCCTAAGTAACTATAAGCCTCAGCTTCTACTTTAGCACCTTGATAAAAAATAACCCCTACTTTAGCACCTTTCTCTCCAAAAACTATATGATCTTCATCATTTTTACCATCTACTAACGACAAAGCCTCTTTCGTCGGTTTATAAGTAAACTGTGACCAAGTCAAAAACGTAATACTTCCTATAAGTAAAATACCTAGTAAAGAGTACAGAATAATTTTTATCCATTTCTTCAAAAAGATGACCTCCCTAAGATGTATATATTCTATATTTTAGATTACCATTAATAAACATAAAAACTCGAGCATTTTTATTATGCTCAAGTTTTTATTTACGTCTTTAATTTATACTATAAATTATCCAAGATAAATATGTAGCAAATGCGGACCATAAAAAATATGGAATTAGCAACCATGTCGATACTTTAGATAATTTGGAAGAAACCGCTATGAGAAGTAACGTAGTAATAGCGACTAGTAAACAATCTACTGTTGCTAAAAATAAATTTTTTTGACTGAATTGAAAGTAGCTGAACGCTTGATTACACATATAATTTAAAAGGAATACAAACCAAAATGTTTTTGGCTTACATCCATATTTGTTGTAAATAATTGCAACTGATAATGCAATAAGTCCATATAATACAGCCCAAATTATTCCGATTGTCATACCAGAAGGTGTCCAAGACGGCTTTTCTAGCGCATCGTACCAAGTGCGATCAATAGGAAATAAAATACTAGAAACATAAAACAAACCATATGTTAGTAAAAATACTAGAATACTAGACTTTTTCATAAACATTCTCCTTTTTACTAGAAGATTATAGAAACTTTATATGATTAGTATGTCCTTGTAATGGATAAAATTCTAATATTTAAATTTCAAATACATATTGTTTAATCTATTTTATACGAACTCTTTCATACTTTTATATGCACAAAGGGCTCTCTCCCGTGCGGCCTTATGATCAACAACTGGCAAAGGATATGTATGACCAAGCTTTATATTGGCCTTTTGTAAAATATGCTCAGGTGCTTCCCAAGGTTTATGTATATATTTATTCGGCATATCTTTTAATTCTGGTACCCATTTTCTTATATACTCTCCATTTTTATCAAACTTTTCTCCTTGTGTGATGGGGTTAAAAATACGAAAGTACGGTGATGCATCTGCTCCACTTCCAGCAACCCATTGCCACCCCATTGTATTATTTGCAATATCAGCATCTAGTAATGTATCCAAAAACCATTTTGCTCCTTCTTGCCACGGAATTAACAAATGCTTTACAAGAAAAGAGGCTACAGCCATTCTTGCTCGATTATGCATAAAACCTGTTTGCCATAGTTCCCGCATTCCCGCATCAATAAACGGATAACCAGTTTCACCCTTCTGCCATACTGTTAATAACTCCTCTTCATTATTCCATGGAAAATGTTCAAAGCTCTTATTAAGAGGTTTATATACTGTAAATGGATAATGATATAGTAAATAATAAGAAAACTCTCGCCAAATGAATTGACGTATAAAACTATTCACTTGTTTTTCAAAAAGACTACATTGTCTTTCGGTACTTTTATTGATTAAGTAATGATACATCCACCTCACTGATATTTGGCCAAATGAAAGATATGGTGCCAACATCGAATGAGCATTTTGATTTGGAAAGTCTCTTCCTTCACTATAAGAGGCTAATTTGCTAGAGAAAAATTTCTTACATGCTTTGTATGCCCCTTCTTCTGTAGGCTCCCATATTGATTCAATATGGGATGTCCACGGTATAGTCGGCAGCAAATGTAATTCTGAAACAGATAAGCTTGCTGGTAAAGAGCTTCCTCCCTTTATACGCTGCACTTTACTAATAGGCTTAGGTATTTCCTGCTTTTGAAATGCATTGTAAAAAGGCGTAAACACCTTATATTCAGTGTTATCTTTCTTTTTAATAATCCACGGTTCTAATAATAAATGCGAATTAAATTCCTTACAAATAATACCTTTCTCTTCTAACATCATTTTCATTTTTTGATTACATTGTAATCTATCTGGATCATAACAAATATTCCAATATACAGCCGTTATACCTAATTGTTCTATGAGAGAAAGTATTTCTTCCAGCGTATTTCCTTTGCGAATTATTAAAGTAGATCCCAATGCCTCAAGTTGCTTTTTGACATCTATTATAGCATGGTGTAACCACCACTTTGATGCACTTCCTATTGAAAAAGTTTCATCTTGTACATATACCGGAAGAACCTCACCAGACTGAACAGCCTCAAATAAAGCTGGGTTATCATATAAACGAAAATCTTTTTGAAACATAACGATAATTTTATTTTGCATAACTATCCCTTCTAATTCTTAAAACATATTAAATTTCATTATATAACAGTAATTTATACATAAGAATTTATTTGTCTTTAATAGTTTAATTGACTTTTTCAACTATTTTATTAGTAGGAATTTTAACAACCATTTCTTTTTCACCTGTTCTATCAATCATGAAACCATGAACTTTAATATCAGAAGGTATTAACGGATGATGACGAATCATATCTATACTCTTCTCAATATTTTCACTAACATTTTCTTGTCCACTTAGCCATGCATTAAGGCTACCACTTGAAAATTCAGGCATGCAATTTTTAAAGAGATATTCTATTTCTCTGTTATTTTTTATGGAGTCACGTTGAATTTGTAGATTAACTACATCAGTTTCTTTATCCTCTATTCCTACAACAAAAATCTCTTCAACATTTTCTTGATAAATAGCAATAATAACAGATCTCATTATATCTCCATAAGGATGTACAATTACAGAATCATAGCTGTGTATAGTCAACATGTTTTCTTGTTGAATGTTGGTTACTTGTTGGATAATAGGCTCTATTCCGTGTTCAATGTCCGTTAATAATAATACTTTTTTATTCTTTGAATTCATATGGAGCACTCCTTCTTCACGATTGTATTTATGGAACTTTTAAACTAGTAATGATAGTTGATTATTTATGACATGATTGTTACCAATTTTTCCATTGTCCTTCTGGATCAACACTTGCCAGTCTAACCCATCCATTTTGAACTTTTTCTCGAAATGTGAGATTGGCATTTAACAAACGCTCTATATATTCAATAGGTGCTTGAATTACAATTAGTAAACGCAGTGGTGAATGATATGTCTCACTATCTGACTGCATAACGGATTGCCAAGGTAAGCCTGGCAACAAGTCACTTCCATTTCCTTGCATAACACCGAGACCTGCCGTTACAGTTTGGGTTGTTTTGTTTCCACTACCATAATAATGAGGAGCTACAGTTGAAGCGTAATATTGTAAATTTATCCACTGAGCTACTGTTCCTGGTCCCGCAATGATGTTAGCTAATATATCGCCACTTTCATCCTGTTTCCAATCATAATTATGAAGGAAAGCCCTACCTTCTAAGTCGCAATCCTGAGTTAATTCACGCTGTCCGATAATAAAAGATGCATTACGGGCTAATCCCCATTCTGGACGTATTTCACTCCAATCTTCTGCAAATCGCTGTGCTTCTTTACCTGGATTTTTTATTTTCTTTTTAAAATTAGGTAATTGCGTTAAGCGCTCTCTATTTGCATCTTGGCTCACATTTGGCATAACCGACTCAATACAATCAAATGCTTCTTGCGCAGTTTCCGAAAGTTCTGGGACATAAATCCATTCCAATTCATCCACTGTCGTCTTATGTTCAGCTGCCGCAAAAATGGTATCCTCAGGAATTTTAATGCCTTCAGCAGACAACGCCTCTCTTACTTCTGGAAGATTACATAAAGTAGCGAAAACTCTTGCATTGAATCCCCCTGCTGCTCCGCCACAAGCACCACACTCAAGCGCTGCTGCATAAGGGTTGTTCGTACTTTGACTACTATGTCCGCACATTACAACTAAAGGCGCGAATTTTTCTGTCAATCCCACCATCTTTAAAGCTTGACGCACATAATTCACTTTTTCTTCTTTCGTAAAACCGATCGGTATCTCGCATTTTGTATCATGAACATGATTAAGCGAGAAGGTTGTATCAGGCTTTTGCAACATAGTTTTACGAAGGTTACGAATGAAACCACCTACTCTTCTTGGCACAAAACTCCTTGTCACCATTTGTAAACCAAGTAAAGGACCACTTACTTCAGGTAGCAACATACTTGTCAATACGTTCTGTTTCATCGTTTTAAATGTATAACGTAACGAACTGCCTACCATCTTACGTTGTTCATAAGATTTACATTCATTTTCATCCGTGAGCTCTTTTATTTGATGTTTCGGTTTTAATATAACTGGCAAAGAAGGATGACTGTCATTACTACCTAGTTCACTAGTCGCAATTGGTAACCCAAAGAAACCAGCTATTCCAAACGTTTCGAACGGACCTAATTTTTCTAGGTGGCGACGAAACGGTTCTGAACGTACATCAATACAAAATGCTAATTGAGCTAATACACGTTTTTTATCATTAGTTGCACGTTGCTTAGAAACAATCTTTTCCCTTAATTGCTCTGCATGCGTCTGTTCCCAAGCTTCCAACCAAAGTTTCCTGCGAATATTTTCATCAAAATGATATGCAAATGCTAATAATTCACTTTGTTCAGCTGCAGGAATTTGTGACCATTCCCGGGTTGAAATATTCCCCCAATAAATCCAAGAAGCTATAAGTGGGACAATCGAAACTTTTTTCTCAACCTTTTGATTTTTTAAAGGTAAATAAGGTTTTACAATGGCCAGTTCCATAGAAATTCGAACTGCTAAATATTCAATCATAAGTTCCTGTTCCTGAGTTGATTGTTGGGAACGCCATAGTATCATTCCTGCCCATCCAGGCAAAGCAAGCAAGTGCCCTTCAAGGTATGCTTGCATGTTAGATTCAGAAATTCCTAATTCAGATAAAGCTTTTGTTAAAGCTATCTGGGCATCCTCTGGCCAATCTTTTAACACTCTACGCTCATTTTTACTGAGCGCTGAATCAAATTTAATAAGGTGATGCCATGCGCGATACAAACCTTTCTCTCGATTTGGCATCGTCCAACTTGACCCGGAGTCATCCAAATATAATTTACACCATTTAATAATATGATAATTAAGAATATCAGATAGATTTTCACTATTTTCATTCTCTATAAGCGAACCTATTGATTGCATAGAAGAGTCTTTCATATTTCCTGTATTTATATAACTCATTTCTTCTGCCAGTTTATTTAATTGTGGCGATGATAATAAACTAAAAGGTAATTCCTCTAATTTTAAAGTTGCTTGGCAAAACTGCTCCGCTTTTTTTCGCGGGATATGAAAAGATTGTGAATCAAGCCAACGAGACAAGCCACTTTGTAAAATTGATTCCTCAATTTCACCTTTCGCCTTTGCCGAATGAATCATAGAATCACTAGGATATATATCCACATTACGAATTTCTTTTAACCAATCTGCAACTTGTTCAAATGATTGTTTTTCAAGTCCCATCCAAGGGTGATGAGCTGCAAATGTAGCAATCGGCCAAAGTGGTGCAATCACTCGGCTAGCAGATTCAACTAAATCATTTATATTCTTTTCTTGTATTTCAATGTTTGTATCTTTCTTTTTTAAAGTCTCTTTCGTTACGATTGACGATATGCTCATCACTGATTACCTCCCTTTGATACATAATGTTTAAGATAGCTTGGATGACTTTCTACTGACTTTTGTCTCGCCTCACCTACTCGAACGAACCAAAGATACATTACAGCAAATATAGTAGAAGATTGATTACGATTAACGAGAGTACTAATAGCACTACCAAATAATAAGAGACATATAACAAAAATAACGGCTGGAGCTGAAGGTTGAACATTTTGATACATGTCAGTATGCAACCATTTATAAAGAGAATTATGAACGGTAAAGTAAATGAGAGAAAATCCAACTAAAATAAATACGCCAACAATTCGTCCCATTCTTCCCTCTCCAAAAACAACAAGTTGTTTCCATGAAAAGTATAATGACCACCCTAAGATGAACGCACTAACTAATTCATACCCTTCTCCAGAAGTCGTAAACCAAAAAGCAATCGCTATAAATAATCCGAAAACACGTCCGACCATAATCCATAAATTAGATATTTTTTCATTAGACTGCTTCACTGCCCCAAAACGTTGTACGGAAGAACCAGCTTGTAAAAACAATGTAGCTTTAAACAAACCATGTAAAATTAAATGAATAACAGCCGCCAAATAAGCTCCTAATGCGCATTGAATAAGCATAAACCCCATTTGTGCAATAGTTGACCCCACTAGCTGACGTTTATAATCAACCTGAACTAGGCTAATTCCTGTTCCTATTAAGACAGAAATACTAGAGAAAATTAGTAAAATGATTTGTGCAATATCATCATGAAAAAGAGGTGAAAATCTAGTTAACATGATACCGCCAGCATTTACTAACCCCGCATGCATAACAGCAGAAACAGGCGTTGGAGCAACAGCTGACTCAATTAACCATGTTTGAAAAGGCCATTGTGCTGCTGGAATCATCACAGCTAATATAATGAATAAGTTAATTCCTGTTTTCTCCAATGTTCCAAATTGAGCTACATTTTCATTCGTTAAAACTGATGTTAACTGCCACTGTCCAGTAACTTGAAAAATCCAGATGATAGCTGATAGCAAAGCAATCCAGCTTATTGTAAATAAATAACTAGAAATTTTTGTTGCTTCACTAACTACTTTCCACCCTTTATTTAGCCCTATGAGTAGAACCAATCCTATAAGAGTTGCTCCCCAACAAATAATCATGAAACGAAGATCATCACTTAACCATGCAACCGAAGATACACCTGTAGTAAATGTAAAAAGTGCAAAGTATTTTCGATATGAGCGATCTCCCAGTAAGTAACGTATAGAAAAACGCTGAATGATTAAACCGATTGTAAGAACAAAGAAAGCCATGAACCAAGCTAAAGTATCTAGATGCCAAGGCCCCACAACTCTATCTCCATTGTGATTAACAAGTGCGAGTAAAGAAACCAATGAAGGCAAAGCAGCGATACCAATGTGGATATGAACAAAACGCAAAGGCATCCTTGCATGTAAAAACAATAATCCACTTAGCCAAGAAGCACTAAGCGCCATAAAAAATAATGTTAACAGTGTTGATGAACTCAGCGAAATTAACATGTATAATACTCCCTTCTAAACGAAAATAACCTATAAAAATTCCTTTTAAGTAAGATAGTTTTTTAATTTCAATTTTCATTCACTCTTTTTCGTACATCGTTTTTTCCCATAAAAAAAAACCGACAACTTCCATAATTCAATGATTTTATATCATCATTGAATTATGGAGATTGTCGGTTTCACTTCAACTAACTTCAATAAAGTTTTTTGAAGAGCTCCCATTTTATAGAGGATAATGTATGTATTACTCCTGTTAAAAAGAAAAGTATATTTCTGATCTCCTAGATTATGCAATCAATATATCAATTTATGTTATGCGCTATCTTTCAATTAAGAAACTTTTTCATTTAGTCAATATTACATATTAAAAAAATGCTAAAGCCTTAATTATAGCAAACTGTTAAAATGAGCATCTATCAATTTTTTAAAACAATTATAAGATAAACCATATTAAGCAGTTTGTCAATTTCTTTATTAGTTTTTTCGAGTGTTATTTCAATGGAAATTCATTATACGTAAATAATTTTAAGTTTACTTCCTTTTTACTTATTACCATGTTAATAAGATGAAATAAAGTACACAACTTGTAGATTTCTTAATTATCTCACTGCATTTTTAGTGTATCACCCTACGGTGGTTTTAATTTTTAAAATTTCTCTTCAAGATTATGAAGCAATTTAAAAATCATTACTCGTTCACCTGTACGGGAGCTTATATCCGTATGAAAACTTTTCACTTTCTCTCCAGTTAATTCTAATATAATCTCTTTTAGATCTTCAATTCCAGATTCAACTAACTCTGAACGATTTTTCTTTATCGTTAGCATACCGTCTTTTGTTTCGCAAACAGTATATTCAGCTGGTGTTAAAATACCTTGTAAATTTACGATAATCATATCCCGTAATATATCTGTCTTAACGGATATAGACCCGCGTCCTAGATAGTCCTTTTCCCAATGAGTAATTGCTTTGCTTATCTCTGATTCAATAGAGCCTTTTGAGCTTTTCATCAATGTATCCTCCTTCAATAAAATAAATTTACAATAACAATATAATAATCTGGATTGATTTTATTTTCAATTATTGAGAAGAATTTATTGGAATTGTTGTAAGGTATCCTTTCATATCATAGTGATTTTTTATATTACAATATAGAATTTTTGATCATTCCCAACAAGATACTCTTACTATAAAGGCTCTGTTGCATAGATTGCTAAAAAGGTCATTGTGGGGGGAGTTGTGTTTTCTTAGCTTGATAGCGATGGGGCAGGACCCCTGTACGTTAAGAGATTAGGTTGTATATTTGAGGAGATGTACGAGACAGGTGTGAATTTAGGGTAATCTAATATTTTCCATTCAAATATGATAGAATAGAAGTATATCCAAAACGGAGGAATAACAAATGAACTCAAACACAAAACAGTTTATTTATGATATCCAGCAACGAAAGAACAATTATATAGAAAATGCTTTAATAGCAATACAACACCCTAAAAAAGAGCAATCTGAACAGGTCATTCAAAATATAGTAGAGAAAATGGATATGATGATTAGTCTAGTTACTACGTACATGAGGATTGAATCTGGATCTACGAAAGAATTAAAAGAACTTCAGAAAGAAATTATCCATGCTCAAGCATATATCCAAAAACGAAAATTTGAAGAAACACAGAGATAAAACCCTGTGTTTTTATTTGATGTTCTATGACGCTAATCTGTTATAAATCAAATTACATGTAATTTGATTATTGTTTTGGCATAATCCATACAATTTGTTGAATGCGTACAATATATGGCACCGTATCTTCAATGAGCAAATGATCGGGTTTCAGATCCTTTAATTTACCTCTTATATTTCCTCTTACAGTTTCAATAACCACTTGTTTACCAATTACTGATTGTAATGTCTGATATACATAGGGATTAGGCACACTTACCATATTTTGTTTACTAAAGTCATTTCCCTCCAAATAACTCATTCTATAAGACTCCTTTCTAACTCGCATTCTTTCTCCTAATATATGATGTAAATCTTATAAATATGCTAGAAGGATAATTCATTATATGAACGGAAATAACATTTTAATAAGATACGGTTTCTATTCCTAAATTGCTAAAAAATGATTTATATAAAGTTACTTTTACTAGTTAATAGGTGATGATATAGGGATATTTTGAATGTACATCTAGGTTGTTCCTTTCAGGATATGTATCATTTTAAATACGCCCTTTGTTAGAATAGTACTCATACTTTTTTTGAGATTCTTTCGTAATACGTGCGTTAAGTAAAATTGCTAACAATAAAAACACTCCATATTTTCCCCCTGTAGCTCCTATGATAATCACACTACTACAAACAAGTACAATTAATAGGATAAACGAAACTAAATAAATACGATCATAATTCTTTGACATCTTCTCGTATTTTATGCGTTCTTTCCTTGCATCCATCTAAATTCCTCCTTTAAATAATCCATTTCACTCTCAAATAAATCTAGCCCTTAAAAAGGAAACAATCTATCGTTTCAAATAATTAGTTTGTTTTTTATCAACTAATTTATATAACGTAAAAAGAAATCCTACCAATATTAAGCTCTCCACCATGATAATCCCGACCATCTCCTTCCTTTTAATCCCAACAAATCAGATAAAATTTATGTATATCCCATATTAGCTGCAACAAGCAAAAAGGATCCCCCTTCTCTTAAAGGCCGATCCTTTTCTCCTTGTATGCAACTATTTTTACCTATTCTTGATTAATTAGAATAATAGCTGGTCCATCTACACGAATTCCACCAACTTCGATTTTTTCATAAGACTCAACTGTAATAGAGATGATCCCTTCTCGCTTCTTTAATTCATTACTTAATTCTTTTGTTAACATTTTTTTCATGTGTGTACTCCTTCTTACTGCTTAATTTACTATTGGTATGTAAATAAAATTTAAATTGGTTTCCTGGTCTGGAAACCAATTTTTTGTAGTTGACCATATGGTGTTACCAGTTCGTTTATCAATTTTACGTAAAGAAGATAAACAATTACTATTCACCGTCTCAGTAGATATAAGGCACTCTTACAGATAGTGGTGAGATTGATTGTTTTTTCTTCTAGAAATAATGACTTAGATAGTATATTACCTAAAACAATGAAAGCCCTACCTCTCTTTCATCCTTACGGCTCCTTGTCCGTGCCAGTGTGAATCAGGATTGTAAAAATCAAGTGACTATTTAATCGAGTTATTTGATGAAACTTCAAACGTTCGTAAAAGAAATTTAAAAATAAAAATGGATTAGATTGAAGTAGTAACAAAAGAGGTATCTACTCTAAAAGTGAGTTGAAGAAATTGAATATCTTTGAAATACTTTCCTTTTAATAATCAACATACATCCAGAAAATTCAGGATATTCCCGAGAGATGTCATACAGTATTTATAATAAATCTCAACAGAAACTTTTTATTTGTTTTTCAGTGATTCCTTTAATTAATTCTAGCTCACTGACCAAAAATTTATATGCATCATCCAACAATTTTTTTTCGCTTGTATTCAGTGCTTTTTCCTTCTTTATACGGATTAAATCACGTATAACTTCAGCACCTTCTTGTATTTCACCCGTTTTTATTTTATCTGTGTTTACTTTATACCTTTGTTTCCAAGGCATTAATTCGCCTGATTCTCCATGCTGAAAAATGTGTATAATGCGCGTTAATGTAAGTATATCAATAACTGGGCGTATATTCGAACTCAATATTTTGCCCTTAGGAATCATGATTTGCATATTACTAATGGACATTTTTATGACATAATAAAGTTGCTTTTTCCCTGAGAACTCTTTTTCTTCTATGGCTTCAATTATACCTGCTCCGTGCATTGGATAAACAATGTTATCGCCAATTTGAAACATATAACCCACCTCCATATGTGGTAACCTTCTCAAGCTTAACACATACGTTATTTTTTATCAAATATTTAATAATATCATGAGTTTATTTTTGGTGTCAACTACTTTTTATTCAGAAGTTAAATTAAGGAAAACAGCCGCAAAATAATAGAGAGCGTTCTAGATTTCAAATAAAAGAAAAGGGCATTCCCACGCGTATATTCTGAAATCTCTACTCATTAACGTAGATCAGTTTTTCCTTGAAAACGGCCAAATCGATCCCGTATTTTTTTCAATCTTATATGATACTCCAAAATCTCAATTCTTGCTTTTTCTGCTAGAGGGGCAATTGGTCGTAAGTCTTTTAACCCCCAATACTCAACCACTACATCAAGTACTTGATCAAAATATTGTAGTGGCCCATAGTTTGCTTCTTTTGCAATCACAACCATTCTATTTTCAAAATCAGGCATGACGGCACCTGGCATTTTAAAATTCCTAATCACATTGGCAATATAGTAGCAATAATTTGGTTCCAATTCTAAATGTGTTCGAATAACGTCTCGATAAAACGCATAATGAAGTGTTTCATCTTTTGCAAGACGGCGTAATAATGTAGCAAGATCTGGATCATGCTTACTTGCCACCTTAGCTACATTATTGTAAAACACCATTGTTGCAAGTTCTTGTAGCGTCGTATACGTCATGGCTTCGATTGGTGTATGAAAATCAGGCTCAAATCCACACTCAACGACTGATTTTCTTAATTCATGTATACGTTTAGGGTTTACACTTCGAGTGAGTAGTAAATATGTCTCTAATAAATTCGAATGTTGATCCTCTTCTGAGGTCCAAGTATGAATAAAGTCTGTAATAACAGAAAGGGAACCTTTAAAAGTCGCAGATAAATACGTTGTAAACCATGGTAAATTCACTTCTGTTAATAAAGCTGTTTCAATGGCCGTAATTACACCAGAAGGGAGAGTAACTTGACTTTCATCCCAAGGAACTCTTTTAAAGTCCATTCCCTTATCCCATGGTAAAAACTCATGATAACCCCAGTCTATCTTCTGTGCTCTTATTTTATGTTGTTCATACAGTTCTTTTAAACGTGGTTCTAATCGGAAATCTAAATCATTTGTTAGCATATAAGCGCCCCCTTTTCTTACTATGAATATTCAGCTTATTTTTATCCTTAAAAATTTTCTACAAATAAATATTACTTTCCTTTTTTTAAATCAAACATAACAAACTTGTAACAAAACTCTTTAAGAGCGCTATATTTTCATAGGATTTTTTTATCAAAAGAGGGACCGTTACATCTATTTTCTTTTTTATAAAATAGATATTGAGGCAAACAATATGTTAGTTAGTCAAAATAAAAAACTAACCTCAGTAAATACAGAATAACATTCATGGATAAAGATACTCGTCATGTTGTAAATTTTGGTGAGTGTAAAAAGGTGCATGCCTATAAAGAATCGTTTTATAATAAAGATTGATAGTGTTTTATATACACTATCAACTTATTTGGACGTAAGATTATAATCCGATATATTAGATTAAGCGCTTGAAAAAAATACAGTTGATGAGATAGCCTTAAACGACAATTCCCAACAAGCTTAATGCACATTGGCTATGATGAGTTAGACCAATTTTTGTAAAACAGTATACAACAAAAAGGGACGAGGCGATAAACATGCAGTCAACGGAAGCGCATATGAAGGAAAAACAACGTAGAGAAAAAATAGAAATTATATTTAGTCACAGGGTAAAAGGAGAGAATTTTTTTCACGGTTCTTCCTATCAATGGAAAAACATTGTATATCAAAATTATAATAGGATACAACAAAAAGAGTTGGAAATTGAACAACTCATTTCGAAAATGGAAAAAGAAGGGATCCGTTTTACGCAGCACCGTTCACTCATACACTATCCCGTCATTGATTTCGTAAAATATATAGCTAAGATTTATAAAGAGCCCCTCGAAATAAAATAATCATATTTATAAAAGGTTTATTTCCGGGGATTTTTTTAACTTAAAACCAGGGGGACTGCCCCATTTCCATCAAGATAAAGTTTTATAACACCCCCAAAACGAAATTTTTAGGTTTTATTGTGAAAAAAGCCTATTTATCGTTTTGGGGGTGACCTGTTTTCTTAGGTTGATGGCGTAGGGGTACCGCCACATACCCATCAAGCTAAAGATGTATATTCCATGCACTTCCGTTCTTGATGCTCACATGCTTGATATTTTTATTTGTTTTTAAAGTTGCTTTTGATTAAAAGGGAAAATACACGCTATAAAAATAAAACCCCAATATCTCTATATTAAAATCGAGAAATCGGGGTTTAGTCACGAAACAATAGTTTTTATTTAAAACAAATAACTAATTAATAATCCTGCTGATAATAAGAAACCAAAAATCGTATTTGTCATCGCTGTTGATTTCATTGCGATGCGCATATACCCTGGATCCTTTGCACCTTTTTGGAAACTTTGAATGGCAGAGATTGGCTTTCTCAAACCTAGGAACATAACTAATGCCCAAGGGCTTATATAACCCATCAATACAATCACCGCGATCCATAAATAAGCAATGAAAAAGGCTACAGCTAGTGTTACTATTGCTTTTTCTCTCCCAAGGAGGATTACTAATGTCTTTCTTCCACCTTTAATATCTTCTTCGATATCTCGGATGTTATTCGACATGTTGATTGCACCTACTAAAATTCCAATTGGAATAGAAATCAATACACTTTCAATTGTTATCGTATTCGTTTGAATAAAGAAAGCGATGAGTACAAAACATGTCCCCATTAACAATCCAGAAACTAATTCTCCAAATGGAGTGTACGCAATTGGTAATGGACCACCTGTATATAAATAGCCAACCGCCATCCCAATTAAACCGATAACGACTAACCACCAGCTACTATTCATACAAATATAAACTCCAATAATTGCTGCTAGTACATACAATAAAAGTGCAACTGTTAAAACATTTTTTGGTTTCAATCCATGACGAACAATTCCACCACCAATTCCAACAGAATCAGCAGTATCTAATCCACGTTTGAAATCATAGTACTCATTAAATAAGTTCGTTGCGATTTGCAATGCTAAACATGCAACCATCATCGCAATAAATAAAAGCCAATCAATTTTGGCAACATAAAGTGATGCCACTGTTCCTAAAATTACAGGAGAAAACGTCGCCGTTAACGTATGCGGGCGCGTCATCTTCCATATTAATTTAGCGGAACTAATTTCTTTTTCTGTCCCCATAACTCTGTTCAATCTCCGATACGATAAACTTAACTAAATCTATACAATTCAATCAAATTTATCTCGTTCAACAAAGGGCGCAATTCCTTAGCCAGTTCTCTTATGAACTTCTCATATTTTCACATGAGCGCAGACTATATGTTTATCTCTTTAGAGATAGAGGATTTTTCCACCACCATAGGCTTGTGATGTACTCTCGTCAGTTATGCGAGATAGTCGTTGAACGTTCATCTTATCCATTTTGACTTAGATGATTCGATGCGGAAGACCCATTATTCTAGTGTTTAGGATTTAACCTTACACCATCTGATTGATTTTTTCTGCTTTCGCAACATTCACGCTCGCCATTTCTAGCCACGTTGTAGTTCAATCAGCTTTAGGGATTACCCGCAGTTAACCCTCACTACTAGCCAATCACTTGACTAGCAGGGCTTACTGATATATTTAATTAACTTTCTTTATAATTGGTTAAATAAATCGTAACAGTTAATTACCCTACATTTAAGTATAAATTACTAGCAGTATCTTTCTATCTATTTCCTGCTTCACATCTATTATACCAAAAAATGAATTGGTAATAGAACTGTAATGCTCTTGCTTATCCCTCTATCACTCTTGAATTCAGTTTTTCAAAAGAAAATCCGTTGCTCAAATTCGAACAACGGACCTTCTTTATTTGAACCAATTTAAAACATCCTCAGCAATCTCTTCTGGTCTATCCCAATGCATTAGGTGCCCTGTATCTATATACAGCTTAGTCGTAATATTAATATGCTTCTTAAATTCCGCAATCTGTAATTCTCTTATTTCTAAATAATTATGTGGAAGATCACAATACAATAATAAAATATCGCTTTTAATTTTATGAGATTTCAATGTTTTATACACCGTATATTGGAACTTAATTACACCTCTAGCGGTATCGCCAGTAGCATGCCATTTCACTTTATTATCTTCTTCTTGCATTAAATCATAAACCGCACGTTCTATTAATGGTGACCACCTGCTGTAAACCATTTTTTCTGATTGGATGAATGCTTCTTTACTGTCAAAAATATATTCATCAAAATCTTTCTCGTAATGGGTGATTCCTTCTTCTAATGACCGCGGTGGGCACTCTCCTTCTTTCGCACCTTTATATAGCTCCGCAAAATAATTTGCATTCATTTTACCATGATGATAACCACCATCTAGCAAAACCATTTTATTCACTTTTTCTGTACATTCTGCTGCATAGTGAAGCGCAACGCTTGCTCCCCATGAATGCGCTAATATATGAAATGTTTCTTTTCCTATCTGTTCAAGTAATGCTACTACCCAATTTGTTAAATGAGATGCACCGTAATCTTCATCCTTCTCAAAACTTGGTGTATTCCCATGTCCAGGTAGATCAAACGATACAATATGATAGTTCTCTTTTAAAAGTTCCGCTATTTCTATAAAACTTAATTTTGTACTTCCTAAACCATGAAAACAAATGATTTGAGGATTACTTTTATCTCCCCATTCACAAACACTTGCTTTATATTCGCCAAATTCTACAAAAAAGTGATTCATTTTAATCTCCTCTAATTATCAGATATAAATTAGTTTGAATGCGAAATTGTTTTTTCAGAATAAATGAATTCGACAAAATTATCCAAATCCCTTTTTCGTAAATGATTTTTATAGAATAAGAAAGTTAACTCTAGTTGAAAGCACGAAACGCTTATCATTTCAGTTAATAGTTAGACTACATCTTCACCCCTATAAAATTAATATAGTTTAATAATTGTATTATACGCTTATCATATGTGTGATTTTTCAAAGTCCTATCCAGCCCATTTTTTGCTATTTGTTTTCTTTCTTGTACATGCTCCAAATAATACTCCGCTTTTTGTATAAACTCTGGTGCACTATTAAACCTTTCTATTTCAACACCTGGTATGTAATGCTTTGCTACATCTGGACGTATATCCGTTAATTGAAAAGAACCTACGGCATTAATTTCAAACGTCCTATTATTTACTGAATATGCTTGGATATTTGCAGAATTACAATTCAATTCCTTATCACTTGGTGAACGATGTAAATTTATATTGATTTTAGTAGAGGCGTAAAATTGTAACGCATCTTCATACTTTGCAAGTGGCAAGAGTTGTATTTTATCCTTTAATCTTTCATAATTCTTTAACTTCTCCCAACCAAATCCCACAATTTTTGTATTTTTTTCTGCTAAATACTCTGAAATAGAATCAACAAAAGTAAGTCTATTTTCAAATGCTGTACCTATAAAACTAAGATCATATTTATATGTATCTTCTTCCTGAGAAGGTTTAAACACATCTTGATTTGCTGCTAACGGAAGATGAAATACATTCTTACATCCTAATCCTCTATAAAACTTGATACAATTTAAATCTTGCGTAAATATGTAATCATAGTACGGCACAAGATGTTGTGTTACATCCGTATAATACGGATCATCTGTCAGCCAAAGTCCAGTAGTAAAACCTGCACTCTTTAGTACTGGCATGACACTAATAATTCCCTCGTTTAAACCACCAAGTACCAAAATAAAATCCGGTTTCATTTTTAATGCGGTTTCTATCGCTCGTTCTGGGTTCACCATAATTGTATTACTGTTTACCTTTTGTAAACTATTCAAAATTGCTTCTTCGATCATTGGATAATAAAAAGGAATGCCTGATTGAATAAATAAAATTTTCTTAGGCGTATTGTCTTTCATGTCATCTCCCCTATTTCTACATAATCAAAGTACACAAAAATTAGCAGTCTTTATTCATTTTATGACATCTTCCTTTACATGTATAAGCAACGTTTATGTCCATTATGTTGCACTTCCCTCTTTTCACAGGCTAACGACCATACTTCTTTTATTCATATCCCTATCATGATATATCTATCATTTTTTATTACTTATACAACTTCATAAAAGAAAAACAAAATTATTTTCTCCTTTTATTATCAGTTACACCATTTCGTAATACAAAGTTGCGCTTTTTACTCATGCTTCTATATATATCAAAAGATACACTTTATATATAAATAGATGAAAAGGAGTAAATAAAATGAATGCATTAGTATCTGCAAGGAATGTAACAAAGATTTATAACAAAAACCAATTACCTGGACTTAATAAAGTGTCATTTGATATTAAAGCGGGCGAATTTGTAGGTATCATGGGGGCCTCTGGATCTGGAAAAACGACTTTATTAAATATTTTATCCACTATCGACACACCTACAGATGGCGATATTTTTATAAACGGGGTCAACATCGAAACGCTTAACAATAATAAATCTGCTGATTTTAGGAAGGATTATTTAGGTTTTATTTTTCAGGAGTATTTTTTACTTAATAGCTTAACAGTAAAGGAAAATATTGCGGTTCCCCTTACTCTGTTAAAAAAATCACCAAAGGAAATTGAATCAACAATAGAAAGTTTAGCACGGCGTTTTGGAATATTTGAGCAATTAGGCAAGTATCCTAGTCAGCTGTCGGGTGGACAAAAACAAAGAGTTGCAGCTGCAAGAGCCCTTGCGAAGCAGCCTAGTATTTTATTTGCAGATGAGCCAACAGGCGCATTAGATTCAAATTCTGCAACAGAACTACTTCAAAAATTAAAAGAAGTAAACGAGGAACTTCAAACTACAATTTTAATGGTAACTCATGATGCCTATGCAGCTAGTTTTTCTAGTAGAATTTTAATATTCAAAGACGGGAACATTATAAAAGAATTAAAGAAAAATAAGCAAAATAGAAAAGAATTTTTTGAAGAAATATTAAAAGAAATCTCTAAAATTGATGAAAATCGATATAACTAGAAATATGAAAGGAAGATTGAACTATGGGATTATTTACAATTGCAAAAAAGAATTTAAAAAATAACTTCTCCTTCTATTCATTCTATTTTATTTCAGTAGCTTTTGTACTGATGGTATTTTTCTCCTTTATCTCTTTTTCCATGAACGACATTGTTATGGAAAAGATTTCGTCTGACGATAGAGTAGAAACAATGTCAAAAACAGTGGCGATCTTTGTTATGGCATTTGTACTATTCTATATGTCATACTCTAATACATTTTTTATGAAAAAAAGAATGAACGAGCTCGGCATTTACTCCCTTTTAGGATATAGAAAATCAACGATTCTAAAACTGTTAACTTTTGAAAATATAATAATTTGCTTTGCTGCCTTACTTGTAGGAATTATTTTTGGTGCTATTGCTCATAAAGGGATTGTAGGAGCGATAATTAAAATATTAAAATTACAAATAGATACTTCTAAAGTACCATTTATTAACCTTGATGCAGTACTATTCACCTTTTCTTTTATCTTTGCTGTTCTTTTTGTTTTATCTTTATCAAATTGGATTATCCTTCGAAAAAGTTCCTTACTAACTTTAGTACGTATGGAACAAAAGGAAGAAAATAAGGTGAAAATTAATACAGCTTTTTCACTACTAGGATTATTTTTAATTTTAATTGGCTATTTCTTAGCTATCGATATTACACGAGGCATGAAATCCTTGTGGAAAACAATTGGCTTTTCACCAATTGCTCTCTTAACAATGTTCAATGTAATATTAGGAACAATCTTCTTTATTCATTCTTTTTTACCATATGCTATTCAAAAGCTGAAGAAAAATAAAATATGGTTTTATAAAGAATCCAATATTATCGTCATCCCAAACTTTATATTTAAAATCCGTTCAAAAGCAAAAACATTAATTTTGTTAACCTTATTAACCGCTGGAACTTTAGCTATTTTCAGTTCTACTCTACTGACACTTTACTATCCAGTTGCCGCTACAGAACGTATCGTACCTTCAGCTATTGAATTCCCATTAGAAGATAAAGAAGTAGCCAATAAAGCACTACAAACTGTACAAAACACTGTCGATAAAGAAAGTATGAACTATACAGAAACAACCATAATTAACGGAAAATCTAATTCTGAGAGTTTGCCAAAAGAATATAGTATAAAAAAGGAACACGGATTTGATCTTATCTCTGAGTCCGATTACAGAGAGTTAATACATGTTCAGGATAAAAATGTAGAATTTAATCATTTAGCTAAAAATGAAAGCATCCTAGTAAAATATCGACCTGAAAAAGAAAACCCAGATAAAGGGAAAATATATACTTTAAACGTAACCGCTACAACTAATATAGACGTTAAAGTGAAAGACACTACATTACTTAATCCCATTGGATTTGCAAATAGTGTAGGAACGCTTATTATCTCGGATCAACTGTATAAAGAAATAAAAACTTTAAAGCTACCACAAAAAACGATAGTGAGTTTTAATGGGAAAGATATGAGGACTAATAAAGCTGTTTATGAAAACTTAGCCCCACTATTTAAAAATAATATGTATTTTACAAGCAGTTACCAAAAAAATGATTATATTATTCAGCAAAATAGCTCAACGTTCTTGCTTATTAGTTTTATTACTATCATCTTCTTTATTGCAACAGGCAGTATTCTCTATTTCCATAACCTTTCAAGTGTGATGGCAAATAAAAACGAATTTATTATTTTAAATAGAATGGGTTATAACAAAAAGAAGATAAAAAGAATAATAGGTAAAGAAATTTTCACCTTGTTTAGCATTCCATACATATTAGGATTAGCACATAGCATTTTTGCATTAGTTGCCTATAAAACCGCGTTAATGGATGACCTATTAGGGAAAAGCAGTGCCTTTATATTACCTATTCTTTTTGCAGTAATTATTTTTACTGTTGTATATATCGTTTATTATTTGTTAACAAAAAGAGCATGTTATAAAATTATATTTAACAATAAAAAATAAACACTTAAAAATAAAGCTGATGATAAATAAAAAACATCAGCTTTATCTATATGTAATCTAGCAAAGGTTCGTGATTTTATGAAAAACTACTATGAGCAAAAACAAATTTTAATTTTAATTAACCAACTTTGTATGATTATTTTTTTATGCTATGAATTTTCAATGAACAATATTATAGGAACCGCAAAATTACTCCCTTTACTGTTTATAACGATCATGTCCATTTATGGATCATATATTAGTTTTATCAATTTAAAAAACAATACTCTATTATCACAGTTTTCGAGTTTACTACTTTTTACTTCTTGGCAGTTTTTACTTACACTAAATGATGAACAGATTTTTCGTACATTCAGTACACTACTGAGTGTCTTGATTCTATATAAAATCGTGCAATTTATACTCCTATTCTTTTTCCAAGATTCTATTTATAGTTATAAAAAAGAAAAGGATTGGATTTTACAAGTTACATGTTTACTAACATTAAGCGCATATTTAATAAACGATAGAATATTTTCCATTCTATTTTCATTTCAATGGCTTATTAGTGTTAGTTGTATTATTTTTCTGTTCCTGCAACATTACAAACGAATACAATTTGTTTGTAAAAGTGAAAAAAAGCATTTACTTAAATCTACTGCAATTCTTATCGTTCCTTTTATCGTATATGTTACGTTCTTTGGAAAGAGTCCCGAATACGTAAATAATTTAGGATGGTACATAATAATTTTGTTTCCCCTATTTAGTATTCATGCAATAGCTTTTAAAAATCATATGTCTATAAAACAATATTTCCCCTTAAAAAAAGGCGCAATCACTTTTATGTTTTTATGCATTTTTATTTTTATAAGTGTACTCGGGGTACTATTTCAATTTAATATGGTAACTTATTTCATTTTTATACATACAATTATTTGGTTCGTTCAGCTTTATTTCACATTATTATTTCAAGACACAAAAAACACTATCTCAAATTTGAATACAAAAGAATTAAAAACTTTGCCAGACAGTTCTTATGTTCATAACTTAGTACAAATAGTGAAAGAAGAACAATTAAAAAGTGGATTTTCTAATTATTTACACGATGAAATACTACAAGACATATTGGCTGTAAAAAATATGATGAACAAATCTAACAAAAAAGAAATTCATGACATGATTGTAGCCACACTGGACAACTTAAGTCATACAATACGCATTGAAATGCAAGAGTATCATCCAACTCTATTAAAAACACTTACATTAAAAGAAAATTATCTTAATTTACTCAAAATGATACAAAAAAAATATGAAATGAAACATGTTAATATATCCTTTAAGTGTAATGACGACTTGTTTTTAGTAGAACCCTATCAGCTTGTCGTATATCGAATTTTAAAAGAACTAGTAACGAATGCATTCAAACATTCAAATTGTTCACAGATACATTTACATTTAACACAACAAAATGGTGAAATACAACTTATTGTGAAAGATGATGGTATAGGTTTAACAACTACCGACGCAGACATACTAAATGGTCATAAAGGATTGAATTCAATTAACGAACAGCTACTTTTATTAAATGGTAAAATGACCATTTCAAATAGCACTCCTTCTGGTTTATGCATTACTATTTTTATTCCGATGAAAGGAGACGATTCCTATAAACATTTTATTAATAGATGATCACGCTTTGTTTGCAAAAAGCTTGGAAATAGCCTTAGAAGATTATCCTGAAATAGATGCCTTTCACTCATTACAAAATATCGAAAATGTCATTACAATTATCAATCAGTTTAAACCAGATATTATCTTACTAGATATTAATTTGAGCAATATCAGTAGTGAAGATGGTTTGGAAGTAGCTAAAATGATTTTGGATAGTAAATGTAATACAAAAATAGTTATATTAACAGGTTATGATTTACCTGTTTACCAGTATGAAGCTCAAAAACTAGGTGTGAGTGGTTTTATTAATAAAAATATTTTACCTGAAGTATTGGTTCAAATATTAAGTGACATTAATAAAGGCGCATCTCATTTTCCAACCTCTACAGAAATAATTGAAGAATTAACTCATAGTGAGAAACAAATTTTACAATTACTATGTGATGGCTATAAGCGCAAAGAAATTGCTTCCATGCTATACGCTAGCGAACGTACAATTTCCAATCACATTCAACACGTATTTGATAAATTAAACGTTTCCTCTTCTTTAGAAGCTGTCACGAAGGGAATAAAATTAGGGTATATTCAACCAAATTATTAATAAAACATGATACATAAAAGAAAGAACCAATTCACATGAGTTGGCTCTTTCTTATCTTATAAAACTTCAATAGTTACACTAGCTAGATTTTACTTTTGTAACCCATTAATAATTATATCTGTATTCCATTTCATCATTTTCAAGTAAGTATCTCCATCCTCACCTGATTTACCTAGTGAGTCTGTAAAAATTGTACCCGCAATCGGTACGTTTGTTTCTTTTGAAACAGTTTCCATGCTACGTCGATCTACACTTGTTTCAACAAATAAAGCCGGAACTTTGTTTGTTTGAATTAAACTTACAACATCTCTAATTTGATCTGGAGTACCTTGATTTTCTGAGTTGATTTCCCAAATGTATCCCGTCTTAATGCCATATGCTTTTCCAAAATATTTAAATGCACCTTCACTAGAGATTAAGAAACGTTTTTCTTCAGGGATTTGATGAATTCTATTCACTGTCTCATCATGCAACTTTTGAAGTTCGGCTACATACTTGTCGGCATTTTTAGTATAGAACTCTTTATTTTTAGGATCTTCTTTAATTAATGCCTTTTTCACATTTTCAGCGTATACAATACCATTTTTAATATTCATCCATGCATGTGGGTCTGGCTCTTTTTCTAATCCTTTTGTTTCTAAATAAATAGCTTCTACACCTTCACTTACTTTATAAACAGGTGCATCTTGCTCTGATTTATTTGCCGTTTTCAATAGTTTTTTAAACCATGCTCCGCCCTCTTCTAGGTTTAACCCATTGTAAAACACCATATCTGCATCTGTCATTTTCATAACATCTTTTGGTAGTGGATCATATTCGTGTGGGTTAGCTCCAATTGGAACAAGACTATGAATCTCAACGTTATCTCCACCAATTTGCTTCACCATATCATATATAATGGAGTATGTAGTTACAACTTTTAATTTCCCACTTTTCTCTTCTTTCCCATTTGTGTTACTAGAACACGCTGTTAATGCAAATACGAACATACAAACTACCGATAATAAAATATTTTTAAATTTCATCATTATCCTCCAATCAATTATGACAACTCTGCTCTATTTTTTCTAATTTTGATAGCTCTCCAAAATAAACCTTGTGACGGCGAGAAAAAGAATGCCAATGCGAACAAGAATGTTGCGACAAGAACAATCGTTGCACCTGAAGCAAGATTATAAGAGAAACTAAAATATAGCCCTACTACAGATGAAAGTGCACCAATTCCTGCTGCTAAATAAATCATGACCCACAAACGGTTTGTTAATAAATAAGCTGTAGCCGCTGGTGTAATAAGCATAGCGACAACTAGAATAATTCCTACAGTTTGAAGTGAAGCAACTGTAACCATTGTAAGTAGAATCATTAAGCCATAATGAATCCATTTGTTCGGTAATCCATAGCTTTGCGCCATCGTTGGATCAAAAGTAGATACGAGTAATTCTTTGTAAAATAAAATTACAAGACTAATAATGACCACTCCGATGATAAGTGTCATCCACATATCAGAAGAACGAACTGATAGAACATTCCCGAATAAAATATGGTACAAATCAGAACTACTCTTCATAAAGGTAATTAAAATAATTCCTATCGCGAAAACAGATGTAAACATAATCCCTATCGCCATATCATGTTTAATTCGACTATTTTGACTTACAAATCCGATTCCAACTGCAGTAATAACACCTGTTAAAACCGCCCCTATAAAATAGTTCATACCAATCATATAAGAAAGCGCTACTCCTGGAAGAACAGCATGCGAAATGGCATCTCCCATTAAAGCCATACCTCGTAAAATAATAAAACAGCCAATTACGCCGCAAATAACTCCTACCATAACGGAAGTTAATAACGCTTTCTGCAGAAAACCGTACTGCATTAATGCATCTATAAATTCTACAATCTTCATGATGAATGTACCTCCGCTGCATTATTAAACAATATGCCGTGATTTACATATGCTTTTGACATAACAGTTGGTTCTAATACTTGCCTTACTTCTCCGTAATGAATTAAGCTCTTATTCAATAATAGTAATTTATCAAAATAGGACTCTGCTTTACTTAGATCGTGATGTACAACAACAATTGTTTTCCCTTCTTTACGTAATTCTCTAAGAATTTTAATAATTGTCTCTTCACTCGTTACATCAATTCCAACAAACGGTTCATCTAAGAAAAATATCTCCGCCTTTTGTGCTAATGCTCTCGCTAAAAAGACACGTTGTTGTTGTCCACCTGAAAGCTCACCAATTTGACGATCCTTAAATTCCTCCATACCGACTTTTTTTAGACATTCAAATGCCCAATCTCGATGCTCTTTCCTCGGTCTTTTCATCATCCCTAAAGATGGATACGTTCCGATTAGAACAACATCTAAAACTGTAATCGGAAAATCCCAATCTATATCACTTCTTTGCGGTACATACGCAACATGCTTTCTAGCACTTCGAATATCCTCTCCAAGAATCTGAACATATCCCTTATCACTTGGGATTAAATCTAAAACAGCTTTCATTAAAGTAGATTTCCCCGCACCATTTGGACCAATAATTCCAACAAGGTTCCCTTTTCCAATATTGAAGGAAACATTTTGAACTACTTGATTCCCTTGATAAGATACAAACAAATCTTTGACAATTATAGCCTCACCCATTTTTTGTGCATTCCCCTTTCTTTTTTTCTTCTATATAATTATTTTGCACAAAGGCAAATTTTGAACAAAAAAATATAACACGAATGTAGATCCGTATTTAAGTTTCCCTAGGGAAACTTTTTTATATGAGTCAAATTATATAAGCTAGACGCAAATTTGTAAACTGATTTTTACTAATTTATGAATATATAATGAAAATAATTATCACTGTGGAACAAAATATATTATCCATTGTATGATATTTTAAAAGGAATATTACTGTAAAAAATAAGCAACATAGTATATAAACGAAAGAGCCTACTCATATGAATTGGCTCTTTCTCCTTGAGGATATCCAATACGCTCTATAGCAAAAAAGAATTCAAATTACTCCCAAACAACACCTCGCCTCTCGTATTCCATTCTATACTCAACTGCAGCTGCAATTTTGGAGCTTGCGAACCTTTCCGTGATCCAAATACCTAAATCAATTCCTGAAGTAACTCCTCTTGCAGTGATAATATCGCCTTGATCCACAATTCGGTAATGAAGAAGTTCTGCACCATATTTACTCATTTCACTCTGCGCCAAATGATGCATTGTTGCCTTTTTATCATTCAATATACCAGATGCAGCTAGTAACATACCTCCTGTACAAACTCCAGCAACAATCGTGCCTTCATTGTGCATCTCTCTAATCATTTTGGTCAAAGTACCAAGCTCTGCTTGCTTTCGTGCCCCATGTTCAGCTTTATGATTCCAGCCACCCCCAGGTACAATTAACAAATCTGGACGATTATCCATTCGTAAAAAATCATGTAATTTAACTGTAACTCCAAACGAAGTAGTAACTTCTTGTTTTGGTTCACTTGAAACAAATTCAACTGTAAATGGAGCCCCTTCTTCTATCGCTCTGTTTAATACTTCAAAAGGTGCAAAGGAGACAAGCTCTCCGAAGCCGTCAAACAATACAATTTGTATTTTCATTTTTAGAACACCTCATATGGTTTCTTATTTGAATCCCAAATTAGGAGAATACATGTTATCTACAAATTAACAATGAAGATAGTCTTTCCCCCCGCACTCTATAAACTTCCAAATGTTTTTCCAATTCCCGCTCATCACTTATTACACTTAGCGTTTTCTTCACAAAATTCCAATTCAAACTACCGGATAGCCATAATAATGAATAAAGTCTTTTATAATCATTTGATGTTAAAATATTATGGGCCTTATACCCTTCTAAAAATGCACTAGCAACACTTGAACATACTTCATGTGATTGTATTCCTTCTGTTCGAGAATACCACTTTATCAAAAAGGATACTCCTTCAATGCGGTCTACATAACTAATAGATTCAAAATCTACAATTCCTTTTACCTGTTCACTTGAGTCCCATAAAACATTCAAAGGATTCAAATCTGTTTGTACGATAAATTCTAATTCACTCGTATATGCGCACTCTATATGATATTTAGCAAGATCTATATACTCTCGTAATTCTTCACATGCGCTTGCCTTACTTTCTAACATATTAATAAACTCAACATACCCATCTAAATGAGATTTCTTTTGAAAAATTGAGCTTTGAAATGCGCAAGAAATATCATGAATCTTTCTTGCTTCCTTTCCGAAGGCTTTTGCGATAGTTTCTGTACAATGAGTAATATGTTCCCCTTCAATCCAAATAGATAATACAAATCGGTACTGTTCATCATTCCAAGTGACAAATGTAAATGAATCCCCCGCCCTATTCTCCTTAATCTGCATAAAAGGAAGCCCATGCTCGCGTAAATAATGCGTAAACCGTACTTGCTCTATCAATTGTTCGTTTGATAACGCCCCAAAAGCTGGATTGATTGTTCGCTTGCTATTTATAAACCGAGCGGAATACCGCTTTCCATTTACCATAATTTTATAGTGTAAATCTGTATTCCAACTATTATTATGTAATTCTTCTTCCACTGCTAGTGAATAAATTTCTTTAAAATAGTTCATTAATACGTCTTTTGTTATGTGTTTCATCCTATTCTCCTTACATGTAAAAAACTTTTAAGATAAGAGCCCCCTAATTTACTCAAACAGAAAATAATAACCTACATAATTAAACACATTTGTAAAACCTACATTTTCTACAACGGCCACAGAAGGCTTATTTAATTCCATGCAGTCCCAATATGGAATGATATTATTCTCCAAACATTCTTTTACAAAACTATGAGCTATCCTTTGAGCTAATTTTCTCCCTTGGTGACCTTCTATCGTTTCAATATCTATACAATGTATATTTTCAAAAACAAACCCTGAAAAACATACACTTACAATCATGTTGTCAAAAACTATACAATAACCAATTCCTTTGTTAAAAAAACTATTCAGTGAAGGCCAAAACTCTAAAATTTTTGATTGTAAAAATTCAATGTTCTTCAATGAGCCCCCTTGATTTTCATAGAGAGCTTTACTCATTTTTAGCACTGTATATCCTTGTTCAATTTTAGGTCCATAATGATCTTCATAGTCTTCTCTTTTTAGCGTATACACTCTTTGGTTCCAACTCTTTAATTTACGATGTTGAAATATTTTTTCGATTGTTTTATTCCACTTTGAATGATTACCGATTGCTTCAAAGCAATTTAGTCCAACCTTTCTCGCCTCAGGCTCTATCACCTTATCAATAAAACTACTAATTTCATTATTAAACTTTTCATTTTCTGCACTTCCTATAAAAAAGAAGCCATCGTTATTCCCTAACCAAATAAGTCCCGAATTAGGAGAATAGATGTTATCTACAAATATACGACCAGGATTCACCCCTGCAATTACAGCTTTTACTTCTAATTGACCTTTTTCATTTACTAAACCGTTACATTGATAAAAATCATTCTTGTTTAATTCAGAAATCATATGTTACGCCCCCCTGAAACTTCTCTATTCTAACTTTACCACTATGACAGAATATTCTCTATTCGTTTTAATAGTTGTTTTAAACCACTGAAATGTAAAATAAAAAAGAGCCAATCCCTATAAAATAGAAGATTGACTCTTTATTTACTCCCCTGTTTCAGAAAATCGTTTTATACGTTCCCCAATTTCATCGCGAACACGTTGAAATTCAGACCATTCTTTTCCTGCCGGATCATCAAATCCCCAGTGAACACGATTTACGTGCGAAGGTGTCGAAGGACAAACAGAATCCGCATGACTACAAAGGGTAACGACTAAATCAGCGTTATTTAAAATATTTGCATCAATTATATCTGATGTTTGATTCGTTATGTCGATATTTACTTCATTCATTGCTTTAATAGCATTTGGATTTACTCCGTGCGCTTCGATTCCTGCAGAATATACATTCCACTTATCGCCTAAATATTGTTTGCCCCATGCTTCTGCCATTTGGCTTCGGCATGAATTTCCTGTGCATAAGAAATAGATTGTCTTTTTGTTTTTCATGTTGTTTTCCGCCTTTATTTTTAAATTATACTGGTTGATCATTAAAATATTTATGCTTAAACCAAAAAGCAACGTTTACAAGTGCAATCATTACAGGTACTTCAACTAACGGCCCGATAACAGCTGCAAATGCTGCACCCGAATGAATACCAAACACACCAACTGCTACAGCAATTGCTAATTCAAAGTTATTACTACCTGCTGTAAATGCTAACGTTGTAGTCACTGGATAGTTTGCACCAATTTTTCTTCCCATAAAGAAAGAAACAAAAAACATTACAATAAAATAGATTAATAATGGAATCGCTATTCTTACTACATCTAATGGTACGCTAACAATCATTTCCCCTTTTAAAGAGAACATAACGATGATTGTAAATAATAATGCAAGTAATGTCAGTGGACTAATCTTCGGTATAAATACCTTTTCATACCACTGTCTTCCTTTTAACTTAACGAGTACAAAGCGTGTTAACATACCTGCTATAAAAGGAATTCCCAAATAGATAAATACTGATTTCGCTACTTCTATCATTGTAATATCGACAATAGCCCCTTCAATCCCTAACCATTCTGGAATGACTGTTACAAACACGTATGCATAAACGGAGAAGAATAACATTTGGAATACTGAGTTAAAAGCTACTAAACCTGCTGCATACTCTTTATCCCCATCTGCAAGATCGTTCCAAACAATTACCATTGCAATACAACGTGCTAAACCAATCATAATGAGCCCGACCATGTATTCTGGCTTATCTGGAAGAAAAATAATTGCTAAAACAAACATAAGTACAGGACCAATAATCCAGTTTTGTACTAAAGATAAAACCAATACTTTTACGTCTTTAAATACTCGGCCCATTTCCTCGTAACGAACTTTCGCTAATGGTGGATACATCATGACAATTAAACCAACAGCGAGCGGGATGGACGTCGTTCCAACTTGTAATGTATTCAGTCCGTCTACTACACTAGGAAACACAAACCCTAAACCAATCCCAACAGCCATAGCTAGAAAAATCCATAGTGTTAAATATCGATCTAGAAAAGATAAACGTTTCATTTTATTTTCCATCTCCTATTAACAACAAGAATTTTGTTCTACTACGTTAGAAGTCGTGCAACAAGATGCCTCTTCTATTTTATGAACATCACTATCTGCTTTTGTATAAAAGAATTCCCACTCGTTCCCATCAGGATCTGTTACCCAAAACTTATCTTGAACCGCATAGCAACAAGTTGTATCCATTTCATCACGTGCAAAGAAACCTTCTTTTTCTAACCTTTCTTTATGTAACATAATTTCTTCAGCTGTATCCACTTGGAAACCGAAATGATTTACCTGATTTCCATTCACTTCATCTCGTACGTTCAGCGTAAAGTTAAGTCCTGGCGTCTCTAATAAAAATTTTGCATAATCCACTTTCACCTTAACTGGTGACACACCAAATACCTTTTCGTAGAATTCGATAGACTTCTCTAAATCCGTAACATTTATACCAACATGAACATATCTCATAGCTTATTCCTCCTCTTTATATGTTATTAATCAAGTTTTTTTGATTAATAGTGCAAAATTTTAACAACAGCTACCTTTTCCTGTTTTTCTAAAGATACAACATAATTCTTCTGATAATAAATTATTTACTTCCGCATCATTTAAATCATAATAACTCCACGTACCTTTTGTTTCTTTTACAATTAAACCTGCATCTAATAAAATCTTTAAATGATATGACAACTTAGATTGCGTCATTTCAAAAATCTCTGTTAAATCACATACACAAGTCTGGCCTCGCTGGCAAAGTTCATACATGATTTCTAGACGCTTCTGATCCGCCAACGCTTTAAACTTTTTCTCATAGAGCTGAAAATCTTGTGCCACTGTAGTTCACTCTCCCTTCATCAATTTTTTTTGATATTTATAGTATATACGCAGATGAGTTCTATATGCAACTAGTTCATCAAGTTTTTTTGATTTATCAAAAAAACTTCCTCGCATCCTATCTTTGCTACAACTAAAAAAGCCCATAGCCTTTTCAAAAATGAAAAACTATGGTTCTTTTTACAACTTAATAGTTACAATATTTCGGAGGAATGGAGTCTCTATAACTGTTTTAAATTTTAATTTGATCATTATAGAGTAGTGCCCCGTCACCCTCAATCTAAGAAAAACAAATACCCCAAAATGAGAAAAATCGATATAACTCTTGTTTTTGGTGCATATTCATAAATAGTCTAAATCCTTAAGTTGATGGTTGTGGGGCGGGACCCTAATAAGAACGGTATCTAAGGTTGTATGAGTGGTGTTAGTTCCATTCCAAAAGCCTCAGCCGACGATTAACTCAAGTACCGGTTTCGGATGACCCCCATGTGATGAAGTTCGTGTCCTGCGATGCCGTACGCGAGGGCGCGCGCCGTAATGCTTAGGTTGTTGGCTGTGCCCTTGCGGGTCCATGCCTCCACCGGTAGCCCGCGCAGCAATGTGATCGTTGATTGCCGTACGGCCCGGTAGTCTTCGGCCAATTGCTCGGTTGTCCAACTTCCGAAAGGAGGCATGAACAATTCCTGATCGAAACCAGTCAGAGGCGTCTGATCCCCTCTTGCGAACCGGAGCAGGCGGTAGGTCATGACGCGTTCTGAGTCTGCAATGTGGCCCACGACTTCTTTCAGCGTCCATTTTCCTTCAGCATACCGATACGCGTACTGGCTTTCGGTCAACGCTGCCATGAGCTCGGTCATTTGCTTTTCCTGGGCGAGCAGAATATCGATGATTTCACCGTCCGGTACCAAACGGATATATTCGCCGGAGTTCCCGGCGTATTCTTCTTCTGACGGTCTTTGATTCATGCGTAGTCACCTCTTTATGTAGATATAGAAAATTATAGCACTCGTCTATGTCTAATAAATTCGCGAAATGATAGAACTTCCCTTCTAATAATTGAGGAGAAGCAACTATTTAGTTGGTCGGTCGCCACACTATCCTGATTCGTTAGCACAATAATCAATAATGCATAAAAATTATCTGTTATACAATATTTCGAAGGTATTAATATATAAAGGTAACACCTTCTTTTTTTAATTTAAAAATGAATTTTCAATTATATTTTGAAATGAACCGGAGTAAAATACACTAGTCTAACTACTTTTTTTATACTCTATTAACAAGGCAGTTATAGCATCCTGGTTTAGCGTTAAGAATGTGAATATATTCTACTTCTTTATTATCAAAAATTTCATCTATATTTTCTCTTAAATTTACGCCTTCTGTAACCCTTGCTTCTACAATCATTGAGTCAGCATTGTAGCCGCGTACAGATAGATACCTATGATGTAACATATGCGGAATTTCATTTACATCTAGCTTAGCAGTAGTTGCTCCCTTTCGTATAAATATAGGACCACTTGCTTTATAAGGCGAATTAACACTATGATATTGGTAATTCAGTAAAATTACCTCTTCTCCTACCTCTGCATCCTTCAAACTTATCCTGCAAGGATATCCAGGATTTTTATTTGCTATTATTTTGACTGCCCCGATACTTTTTAATACTTCTTCATTCATTAGAAATAGGTTATTAAACTCCTTCTCTTGTAACGCAATGATTTGAAAGTTATTTCTCATATTCTATCCCTCCTTAATTAGTTGTTATAAAGCATTTCACTAATGATGCTACCACTAAAGTTCATAAAACTTGTTCAATAATCCTGCCCGTTTGTTGAGGAGTGAATTAAAAAGCTTACAATTCTATAACAGAGAAAAAATGGCTTATTATTGTTCAATACAAAGTTGTTTACTTTTAATCAATCAGTAATGATTTATCGAAAAATACGATGAGTACAAAGCACTCTTGTTAATTCATGCTATCTTTTGTTAAAGAACGTGAATTCAGTCAAGTTCTTGGTTTACGGTATTTCCACTATGGAAAGCACGGAATTGACTCGGTGAAAATCCTGTATTTCTTTTAAATGCATTATAAAAGCTAGATACACTTTGATAGCCTGTTTGATAACCAATCTCTGTACTATTAAAGACCGTTGTCAAGAGCAGTTCCTTTGCTTTCTTAACTCTGATCCTTTCTAGATATATTCGAGGAGTATACCCTGTTCTTTCTTTGAAAATCCGATTTAAATGAAAACGACTAACTCCTACCCTTGATGCAATTTCATTTAAAGACATGTTTTGAACATAATTATTTTTTATCAATCGCATAGTATCTTCCAAAACGCATTCGAACGGGTCGTATATTTTTATATTTAGATCTGATCGGCATCTTTTGCATGGGCGATAGCCTGCCCTTTGAGCTTCGTGCGCATTTGAAAAAAAGGATACATTTTCATAATTAGGAACCTTAGACTTGCAAGAAGGCCGACAGAAAATTCCAGTTGTCTTTACTGCGTAAAAGAATATCCCGTCATACGCTGAATCACATGATACTGTTGCTTTCCACATGGTGTCTCTAGAAAGGTTATTTTGATCCTTCATTAGATTTTAATCCTCCCTTGTAGGCGAAAATCTTATTACTCAAAATCATATAAATCGCATATATAGCCACGACAATTAACGGAACAAATATATACAATTGAAAAAATGGAATCACCAGCAAACATAAAATGAAAGAGATTAACGATGCCCACCATGCCAGTGTGTTCTTCCTAAATAATTTAACGCCTGCTGCCATTGAAAGAACATAAACTAGAATCCCAAGAGAAGTCGGTATAAACAAAATATCATCAAACGTTAGTGACAAAGCTTTTGTCACTAACACACCTGCTACCGAAAAACAGATAACAAACAATACCATCTGTCTTGGAATTTGAGTAGTTGCATGCAGCCTTGAGAAAAATTTTGGGAAAGCACCATCTCTGCTTAATGAATATCCTAATTGCGTTAGGCTGGCTACAAAAGCATTCGCTGTCCCTGTACAAATAATTAAAGCTAAAACAGCTGTAACGACTTTGGCACCTCCGCCTACTGTATCTCCCATTATAACACCAATAGGAGACAGGTTGCTTTCTTGACTGCCATACGTGGCCGTTCCAATAGTGACAAGGCTGAGCGCTAAAAATAATAATCCAATGACAACTGCACTAATAACTGCTCCTTTGACAATATCTTTTTCTGGCCTTTTAAAGTGCTCAGCCAGATTACAAATCGCCTCCCAACCGAAAAATGCCCAAAAGATAACCGTTATAGCGTTCCCGACAGAAAACCATCCATTTGGAACAAAGGGAGTAAAATTCCCCCATTGTATTCTTGGAAACGCCACAAATACAGCTGACGCTAAAAGAATCAGTAATAAGGAACTTAAAAACACTGCAACTTTACCACTAACATTTACGCCGTAATAATTGGAAACACCTGCAATTACCAAAATAAAGACGGCAATTATAATTGTTTCAAAATGCGAAAATCCAAATGCCTGACTGACGTAAAAAGCACCAGTTAAAGATACAATCGTTTGACCAACTGCTGCTGTTACAAAGTAAAACCACCCAACGATATTGCCAAGATGATATCCAAAAGAATTTCTAACAAAGGTTGCTGCTCCACCGGAATCAGGATATATCCGTGCCAAACTAGCAAAGGAATAAGCAAGCGGAAAACTAATTATAATAACGATAAACCAGGATACAATAGATGCAGGGCCCGCTATTGAGGCCGTTACCCCCGATAAAAAAAGGACACCTGATCCTAGAATAGCTGAAATGTATAACGCAATTCCTTGAAATAATCCAATGGCTTTATTGTTCATAATCTCCCCCCCCCTTTTATAGCATTTAGTGTACTAGTAAAAAGGGGGGGAATTCTTCTTGTTTTTTGCGGTTTAATTCGTTTAATAAAACAATCAAAAGCATTTTTATTATATTTCTTCTTCAACAATCTGGCCCAATTGTTGAAGAAAGTAGCCTGTTCCAATAAAGAACTTTATTGTTCAGTAAACAACTTGTCATGAAACCATAAAACGAACCGAAATTTTTCTTAAGAGTAGAAAATTCGGCTCGCTTTATGTTGGAATTTGCTTAGCGTATATTTTCGTTAAAATGTGGGCGGGATCCCATGCCCATCAAGCTAACATCTTATAGTACCCCCAGAACGAAATTTTGTACTATCTTGTAACAAAATGCTCATTTTTTCGTTTTGAGGTATTGGCGTTTCTTAGTCTGATGATGATAGGGGGACCCAAAACAGTACGATTTTATTTCAAAGACACAACGATCTTATTACACACTTTTTATTTATCCCACACTCTCATCTGCTAGTATTACTATTTTTTATTACTAATGTTGCCGTTTCACTCGGATGGCTAAGAGGAAAATGATGGCCATATGGAACAAAATCAACCTTACCAAGATGCGATGGAGCAGAATAGCCTCTGTCATAATCCCCCCAAATAATGTGAAGATTATACTTTGTTACTTCATTGAAATCACCTTGATCGTTTTTCAATAGTAAACTGTTAAGCTGAACCGTAGTATTTAAAATTCTAGGAGAAGTAAAACTGTTACTTATTTTTTCAATATAATGTCTAGGGATGCTCTCCATACTTTCAAACAAACCATTACTTAATAAATAACGCCCTATCAAATTAGTAGTTGCCAATTTTAATGTCCATTTGTTCATAAATTGAGGAACATTTAGCGATTTAGCATTTTTTTTAGCAACAGGTGGCTGAAGTAAAGTGATTGAATACTTCTTATCTATGTACTCTTGTGCCAATGCTTCCAGAAGAATAAACGCACCGAATGAATGGCCAATTAAATGTGCACCATTAGTAGCTTTCTCCAATAACTTTTTCACTACATTCAAATAGATATCTAGAATATTTTTCTCTCGTTTAAAAGGAGAACGTCCCAAACCTGGAAGATCCAAGATCCATACAGGTTGACCAGTTTTTTCATGAAGCTCTTGTGCTAAAGGAAATAAATCCTCTCCATCACTCAATAAACCATGTAATAAAATAAACGGTTTACCCTCTCCGTGTAATTGGTAAAGGGTAGTGTTATCGCATAATGTTCGTTTAAATAAATGATTATGCTGGCCATTTTGATACATCATTCGATAATCCAGATCAGCTACTACGGCAGGGAAAAATTTCATTACACTCGTCTTCTTAAACCAATCTCCTCCCATAATTTTTTTCGCTGAAACATTTGAAAATTTTCGTTTTGTAATAAAATTCAGTCCATCAGAAGGAATTTTTGTTATTTTACTTACTCCACTATTCATAATTGCTTTCATAAGTGGCATTGGGACAGAGATTTTTGGTGCCCTCATATTCATACTTTCCGACATAATACTTAATAATTCAGCAATGTTCTGATCGTGCTGTTTGTCTTCAACAAGTGTATATGTTTGAATAGTCGGTTGCTCCAATCTGAAAACCTGCACAATAAACTTCGCAAGCTCATCGTTTGAAATAAGTGGTAACCTATATCCCTTACCTCCAGGAATCACTGGCATGAGCCCTCTTCGCATACTCATCACAAGCAAACCTAATCCTGCTATCTGCTCTGTACTCCCTGTTTTGCTACTACCGACTACAGTTGGCGGATTAATTACAGAAAGCGGATAACCTACCGCTAATGCCTGGTGACGGATATAAAGATCTGCTAAAAATTTTGTTCTCTCATATGGATTTTTTATTTTCAAATAATTGTTTCCTTCTTGAAACACATCAATTGCAATCTTGCTATTTTTATCATCAAAGGGACTCATATAACCTACAACATGAATAAATTGTTGCAAGCCCTTCAATTGATGAATACTTTTAGCTAATTCACTAATATGTTTGGCACCATTTAAAAATACGGAAGCTGCCTCTTTACTTGTCGCTTGAATATCCATGGGGCCTCCTGCGTGAATAATCACATCCGTTTTCAATACCCTCTCCTTATCTTCAGCACTTAGACCTAAATCTATTTTCGTCAAATCACCTTCAATAAAGTGCATAACTTCCTTTTTTAAGATGCCTCTTTCTTGAAAAATGCTTGTTGCTTTACTTTTCGACCTTACTAAAAGAAGAATTTTAACATCCTCTTTGGCTAATTCTTTCACTAATTGCTTTCCAATAAAGCCTGTTCCACCAGTTAAAAATACTGTTCTCATATAAAATCTCCTTTTTAGTACTACTTAGTACTAATTTGATGTAAAAAAAATGCTTCTTTTATCGAAGCAATTTTAAAAAATGATTAGCTGTTTTCGTGATTACAGTTGCATCCTTCAATGTTTCTGAAATAAATAACGCTCCTTCAAGATTTGTAATAAAAAGTGATGCTACCTCATCAATATTAATCGTATTTCTGAATTCTCCATTCTCTACCCCTTGTTTAAGTAATAGAGAAACTTTCTTTTGTAATCCTGTAAAAAAAAGACCTATTTTTTCTTTTATTTGCGTGGCCTGTGTAGGACTTTGAATATAAAGAGTAATAAATGGACAGCTCCCCTTATACTCTCTCGACTGAACTCCTTGTGATAATTGCTTTAAAAACAGTTGGATACGATCTTCAACTAAAAATTGGTTCTGAGAAAGTACGTCATCAATTGCAGATTGATACATTTCAATCCAATAATCAACGACCCCTTCTAATAATACTTCCTTATTAGAAAAGTGATAATACACATTAGACTTTGAAACTTTGCTTACACGTACTAATTCATCCATACTTGTATAAGCAAACCCTTTTTCTAAAAATAATGTTGCAGCTACTTCAATCACACGTTTTTGATTCATTAATTTTACCTTTGTCATAATTAGAACTATATAGTACTAATTTGAATATTGCAAGTATTTATGTTCATTTAGAAAAAAGTTTGATTAAAAAAGTTCCACTAACATTGATTTTACTGCAAAAAAATCTTATTTTGAATAAAGTTGAACTGAACCCCGAAATTGTTCATTCACTATCGTCTAATAGAGGTCACCATACATGCCCATCAACTTAAGAAAAAGAAATGCCCCAAAAACGAACAAATGAACGGCTTCTCAGAATAGCTATCTGTAGAGAAAGAAAATTTTAATTTAGGGGGATATGAAAATATTAGCTTGATGGTGATGTGGTGCTCCCCCATATAAAGAAATTTTAAACATCTTAATCTGCCTTTCCTTTATGTAAATATGGGAATAATGAAATTACCCCAAGGATAGCTAAACAAGCTCCAATCCATAGCGGAGATACAAAACCATATCCTTTACTGATTCCAAGACCACCTAGTGACGAACCAATAACAATACCTAGCGTAATAAAAGAACTATGAACGGTATTTATCATTATTCCATTACTAGCTGTTTTCATCACCCTCGCAACCATAGCTGGATTCAATGCTACACCAGTTAAACCAATAAAAATTGTAGAAATCACTGCAATGTATTTATTCTCTGCACTTAAAGCAAATACAGACAACGCTATGATTAATATAATTAATCCACCCATAAGTATTTTCATTGTAAATTCATCAGCAAACTTGCCGATTATTATATTTCCAATTACCGTCGCACTACCATAGAGAGCAAGTAAATATGGAATACTTGCACTTGAAAAGCCTGTGACATTTGTAAAGATCGGAGTGAAATAACTAAATGCTGCAAACGTACCACCAATAATGAACATACTTGTTACGTACGCTGCCCAAAGATGAATATTCTTAAATCGCAGAAGTTCGTCTTTCCAATTTAATTGCTCTTTATTTGAAGATGATGGTAACAACCGTTGAATCATAAGCCCTGATACTAGCACAAGAACAGAAACAGCCCCAAAACTAATACGCCAGCCAAAAGATTGGGAAATAACGGTTGTTATAGGTAAACCTAATACAGTTGCGAACATTAAACCTGCAAGTACAATTGATGCAGCTTTTCCCCTTGAATCAGAGTGAACCAATGTCGCAGAAAAGGAAATCGCAACTCCAAAAGCTGAAGCTGAAGCAATACCAGTTATAATACGTGAAATCATCATAATATCATAGTTCCAAGCAATAGCTCCGAGCGATTGACCAATTAAAAATACGAACATTAAAAACAATAATGCTTGTTTGCTGCGCATTCGTAAGAGGATTGCAGTTAAAATGGGGCCTCCTATTACCATTGCTCCTGCATAAGCTGAAATTAAATAACCAATAGATGATACAGAAACCTGGAATGCAAGAGCAAGTTCATTCATCATACCTGCAACCATAAATTCTGATGTAGTCATACAAAAGATTGCTAAAGCTAATAAATAAATAATCGATGGCATAAAAACACTCCTTATTCATTATTGTAATGATTGGTACAAAAATAGTGCGAAAAAAGAGCGCACTAAGCGCCACAAATAGACTCTATTGTTCCTTTGATAACTTGTTCAGACAACACCCGATTTTGCATCGATACATTAAGAACACGGAATCCGTAATAACTGCTTAAAAGCAGACTAGCTAATTCCTCAGCTGATTGCTTCTTTGAAATTTCACCTGTTTGCAATCCTTCCTCCATCACTGTTACAATAGCTTGTTTAAGAAGTTCAACATGCTTCGAGAAAATTTCTTGTACCATTAAATCGTTTTTAGCACGTTCTATACTGGCATTAATCAATAAACATCCTTTTTGATCAACATTCTGAAAGTCTTCTTTCAATGCCCATTCAAAAAAATTACTTAATCGTTCTTTAACTGGAATTGGAGTATGTAACAATTTCCTTTGTTCCTTAATCCCAATTTCATGGTAGCGTTCTAATACTTGTTTATACAGTTCATGTTTACTACCGAAAGTATTGTATAAACTTCCTTTTCCAAGTCCTGTATCACTGCATAAATCTTGTGTAGAACACCCTTCATATCCTCTTAACCAAAATGTTTTCATTGCAACATCTACAATTGAGGAATAATCAAACTCTCGAGGTCTGCCGCGTTTATTCACCCGTATCCTCCTCTCATTTTAAAGATAACATGAATAGAATACCCTTTTTGTACCACGCGGTCAATAATTTTGTTTTATTGTTACTGTAAAATAAAATTTGATTATGTTAGATTACGAATAATTAAAAATAGACCCCTTATTCAAGTTGTCTAGCGAAAAAATCACGTTTTAATAGGCTTCTTTAGCATGCCTACCTTTCTATAAATTACTAGCTATGAAACAAGGATCGTTTCATAACTAGTAATTTACTTGATTAGCTTGATGGGTATGGCGTAGTGCCCCTATAAGCAAAACCCTCCAGAAACATCTAAAATTTGCCCTGTTACCCAGCGGCTATCAGAAGAAGCAAGAAATGCTACTGCATCTGCAATATCTTCAACTTTCCCTATTCGTCCGAACACAGATGAATTCGCAGCAAAATTTCGTATTTCCGGATCATCTAGCAATTTTGCATTGATATCTGTCTTCGTATATCCAGGCATAATTGTATTCACTGTTATCCCTCTTTCTCCAAGATGTTTAGCTAGAGGCAGTGTCATCGTATTTAATGCACCTTTACTTAAGCCGTATGCAATGGAACCTGTAAAACCAAGTCGTACTTCAGCTGATGAAACGTTAATAACGCGTCCCTCTGCTCGTAGTAACGGTAATGTTTGCTGAATTAAGAAGAATGGTGCTTTCATATTTACAGACATAATTTCATCAAAAACTTCTTCTGTCGTATTTTCAATTGTTCCTTGTGTACCTATCCCTGCATTGTTTACTAAAATATCAATCTCTGATGTACCAACTCTTATTTGTAATTCATTCTTCAATTGTTCTACTATCTTTTTGACACCATCAATTGAATTGAAATCCGCTTCAATTAAGAATGCCTTTCCTCCATTAGATTCAATCTCACTAATTGTTTCATCTGCAGCTGCTTTATTTCGGCCATAGTGAATTGCAACTAATGCACCGTCGTTTGCTAATCTCATCGCAATCGCACGGCCAATGCCGCGACTCGCTCCTGTTACTAACGCTACTTTCCCATCAAGATTTTTCATTTTTTCCATCCTTCCTAAATTTCCGTTTGATAAAAACCTATACTTATATTTTTATGTAAACACCAATAATTTAAAATATATATTTATAGGCAATCTAGTTCATCCACCTATGATATTATAGTTATAATTTACGATTTACTTTAGAAAATAAAACAAGGAGGCTACACAATGCAAAACGCAGTAAAACTGGATGAAATCGATCATAAAATTATGAACTTGTTATATGAAAATGCGAGAATTTCCGTTTCAGAAATAGGACGGATCATATCCATGACGCAGCCTGCTGTAAAAGAGCGTATGAATAAACTTGAGGATCAAGGTGTTATAGCGGCTTACCGAACGAAATTTGAGCCTTCTAAAATTAATAAGAACATTCAAGCATTCATCATGTTTAAAACGAGCCAATGCTCTGATTTTATCCAATTTTGTAATGCCGCTCCTGAAGTAATAGATTTATATCGAATTAGCGGGGAGTTTAATTATATGATGAAGGTCATGAGCGATTCGATGGATTCTCTCGCTACATTTTTAGACTCTTTAATGCAATTCGGATTATCATCTCCTTTAATTGTTTTAAAAAGTGAGTTTGAGGAGAAATTGTCGTTCTGATAAAGGAATAAGAGAATTGACATCTCAATGTGAAAATGAACACTTTATTTAAATTGACAGGCACCAGCTTTCCCAAAAAAGAAAAAGGAGTGGATCATCCACTCCTTTTAATCACCTACCCCTGATTTCTCTGCGCCTCTCTAAACTCCTCCTTCACCTTCTCTAACAACCCTTCTTCTGTAATTAATCGATACGCTGTATTTGCTAGTGCTTTTGCGGATGTAATTAATGCTTTATCTCCAAGTTCTGAACGTGCTGCTTCTCTAAATTCATTCGTATGCGCAATTAAATCGTCTGGACCGATTTTAATGTACGGATGAATGGTCGGTACGACTTGGCTTACGTTTCCTGCGTCTGTTGAGCCGATGCCAAATCTTTCTTTACGATTTACGTCTTCACCTTGTAATTCTAATTCTTCGGCTACGACGTCATTAAATGTTTTTGTTACGAGTAGTTCATCGATTTCATTTTGGAATTGATGAATTTTCACTGTCGTACCTGTTGCTAATGCTGCTCCCTGTGCGATATTTCTTACTTTTTCTGTTACTTCCGCACATCTTTTTCTCGTTGCTGCGCGAATGAAGAACCTTGCTGCTGCGTAGTCTGGAATAATATTCGGCGCTTTTCCGCCCTCAGTAATCACGCCATGAATTTTCACATCTGACGGAAGTTGTTGGCGAAGTGCGTTAATACTGTTGTACAGCTGGATGATCGCATCTAATGCGTTAATTCCTTCTTCTGGTGAAGCTGCGGCATGAGCTGTTTTTCCGTAGAAATGAAAATCAAGTGGATCGACTGCTAGTGACGGACTCGTTGTCGCTGTTTTTCCGCTCGGATGAATCATAAGTGCCGCATCAACATCTTTAAATAAACCAGCTTTTACATAACTCGATTTTGCGCTACCGTTTGGCCCGCCTTCTTCTGCTGGCGTTCCGAATACGACAACTTCCCCGCCAATTTCTTCAAGCGTTTCTGATAATGCAATCGCAGCCGCAACACTAATTGTGCCAATTAAATTGTGACCACATGCATGACCGAGTCCTGGTAAAGCGTCATACTCAGCTAAAAATGCGATAACTGGCCCTTGTTTTCCTGAACTTTTTCGTGCGATAAAACCTGTTTCATGTCCAGCTATATTGTGTTGTAACTGAAATCCTGCGCTTCCTAATAATAAACTCAACGTTCTTGATGCATAAAACTCTTGGTTACCAATCTCCGGATTCGCATGAATATCGTGACTTGTTTCTATGTACTTTTCCTTATTTCTTTCTATACTCTCTTCAATTGTTTTTCTTTGTGACGTTACTCCAGTCGCTCCCATTTTTCTTCCCCCTTATATTTTCACGTAAAAAAGCCTCTTTCTAAAAGATAGAAAGAGGCTTCTGTATATACAGTCAAAATGAGCTTCTTTCTTATCTTTCAAGTTACCTTGCTGGAATTGGCACAGTATTCATAAAGAATCCGCTGCCGAGGTGTCATAGGGCCAGTCCCTCAACCTCTCGTGATAAGAATTTTCATAAGATTATATTAAATTACATTCATTCTAAGTTCATTTCGATTAAAAGTCAAGGAATTCCTATCCGAATTTACCGAATATCTAAAAATCCTTTTAACACACCAATTGTTTCCGGTGCTTGTAATCTTGCACATACGTAAGGAAATTCCATACTACCTTCAAATATCATTTGTGATGTGAGCGGTGCGCCTGCCCAAAAGATTTCATCATCGATTACGATAAACGGGAATGCTTTATTTTGCCTTTGTAACTTTACATTTTTTAATGGAACTGGTCCATCACTATACACTGTTATTTGCGCATTTGTACGCATTAACGCTTGCCATACTCGCTTATCCACTTGTTTTGTGCTTGGAAGTGAAATAATAATTTTTCGTTTTGCGGCCAAAATATCTTTCAATAGTCCTTTCGGCTCTTCAAGATTCATTTCCATAAACCAACGTAAACGTTTCGAAATTTTCCGTTCCCACAATTGTCTTGATGTCGTACGATCATACACATCTCCGTGTCGTTCTATATGAGCTGTTAATTGTGATAACGCTTGTTTTCTCGATAAGTTTTTACGCATATAATGGCAATCTGATAATTGAATGAACTTCCCTCTCGCTCTCGTTACTGCAACGTTGACGAGGCGATGGTTTTTATGGTCAAAGAATAACACGCCAGGTCGTTCTTGCGGATAACTATCAACCGTATCAAAAATCATCATATCTCTTTCAGACCCTTGAAACTTATGAACCGTCGCCGCTAAAACTGGTATGTTTTGATATTTCGTTCTCTGCAACATTTCTCTAATACACGTTGATAAAAAGCGGGATTGTGCCCTGTAAGGTGTAACAACACCAATCGATTGAACACCATCTAACAGCCCGATTAACATCATTTGCATCGCTACTAAACCAGACATAATGTTAAATCGAGAACCAGAAGCAGCGTCCTTTAACGAAAAGGCTCCCATTAAGCTCGTATCAAATAAAACACTTGCCTCATTTGCGAACGGTTGTAGTTTCGCAAGTTCTTTACGTTCTGAAACAGACGGATGATCGTATACTCTATTTTTATAAATAAATGAGTTTGTAAACTTCGATATATCCGCATGCATACGTCTTTGTTCCTGCAGCATAAATAGGTTCGGATGTGCTTCTGATTTATTGACAGAATCAACAATCCCTGCATGGTAAAACATATCTTCCCCAAGCCATTTTCGAACGAGTTCATGGTTCGCCATCGCAATTGGAGGTAACTGTAAAAAGTCCCCACAAACGACGATACGTTTTCCAAGTGAAGCAGCTAATGCAATTTGCGGAACATATGCCATACTCACTTCATCTACGACAACTAAATCAAATGTACGCTCATAAATAAGTGAATCAATGGCACATTTCGATAAAGTTGCGCCGATTACTTTTGCATTTTCAATATATTCTTTTTCTACTTCTTTAATTTTCGCTTTTTGCTTTCGAAGATCACTTTCAATCTCTTGTATACGCTTCTTATCAGCAGAAGTCGCTTTATATGATAAAATCTTTTCACGAAGATCTTGTCGTGTTTCCTCTAAATAGAGTCTTTCTTCTCCCCATGATCCGTTCGTCGTTTCAACTAGCTTCGACGTAAGTAATGTTTCATGATTTCGTATATGTTCATGTTGACTATAACCGTAACGAACAATTTCGCCAGGTGTCCATTTCTTTTTCTTCTCAATTTGCTTCGTTACTTCACTCATTAATACGTCTACTGCCGCGTTACTATGAGCTAATACAAGTACCGATTTTCCTTTTTGATAATGAGCCGAAATAATACGTGATAAATTGTAAGACTTCCCTGTTCCAGGTGGTCCCCACACGTACGTTGTCGGATTGTAAAATGAACGATACGCCAATTCATTTTTCGGATTTTTCATCTTCTCAATATGTTTTGGACTGCTCGTCCCATCAACAAGACGCTTTATACGACTACGTTTTAGCTTATCTTTATGTGCCTCTTTCAATCGCTCTTGTAGTTGCTCTAACAATTGCCACGGTTCACTGTATAAAACAGCTTCTCGTATTTCACCTTGTATATAATCATTTAATTTCAGTTCTATTTCTAATCCATGTACAGATAATACTTCTCCTGTCGCTTCCTCACCATCAAACTCAATCCGAATTGGTGAACCTTCCGGTAAGCTTACTTCCGATATGAGCTGAAATACGTATACTGTACTTTCATAATCTGTATATAAAAAACGACCGTTCATGATAGAAATTTTACTACCACCTATCGTTTTCCAATGTTTAATTTCATACGCTAATGCATAATGCCACTCTTTCATCGTTGCCGATAATGAAGGAGTTTGAGTAGGTGTATTCATCGTATAATCTCCTTCCTTCTCCCCAAACATACTTTCTCACTATACCATATAACACGCTAAAATTTGTAAGGTTTTTATCTTGCTTATTTTCTTAATTTTCAATAACATGTTGTATATAATTTTCAGAAAGAAGGGATCTACATGCCAGTTAGAAGAATTGAACACATCGGTCTTATGGTCGCAAACTTAGAAACATCTATTTCATTTTATGAAGAAGTAGTTGGCTTACAGCTCATTAAACGTATGGGTCACCCGAATCCAGACTTAAAACTCGCTTTTTTAGGTGTAGAAGAATCGAAGGAAACGATACTCGAACTCATTGAAGGCTACAACTCTTCTCTTCCAGCAGAAGGAAAAGTACATCACATTTGCTTTAAAGTGGATTCATTAGAGGATGAAATCGAAAGAATACAGAAACACGGCGTAACCTTCCTACTAGGAGAGGAAATTGAAACATTACCAGATGGAACACGTTACATATTTTTCGCGGGTCCCGATGGGGAATGGATTGAGTTTTTTGAGACAGAGAGATAAAGTGAAGCTTTAATCATTGGGGGCTTCATCCCCCAATGATTATCAGCCCTCACCAATCGGGCATTTACGGGCAGTTGATCCCCACCTAACTTCTTTTCTTTCGCTGAATTTTGAAGTGAGATCTTACTGCCTGGCAAATAGCGGGATCATAACTTTATGATCAACATAAGGAGTAGAAACTGATGAATACAGTTTTTATTATCGTTTTTTGGGCACTTATACTATTTCCACTTCTTTATATAATCCTAATAAAGAAGTGGAATATAAAAGTAGCTGCTTTATTTGTTGGAAGGATTCTATTAAGTATTTTCTATTTCATAAATGGAATGGTGTTAGGACTGCAACGAAATTGGGTAGAACCTCCCTATGAAACAGAATGGGATTTCTTTATAAAGTCTTTATTACACAGTAAAACTGATGCATTTATACACTTGTTACTTCTCATTATTATCATTACCTTGGATTTAGCCATTACATTTTATTATATTAATAAAAAGAAATAGGATATTCTCTCCTATTTCTTTTCTTAATGTGATGCTACCCCAAATATAAGTATTGAGTCAATGTATTCATCTCAAAGCGTAAAAAAAGACACAATGGAAAGTGTCTTTTTTACGTTGACATGCTATGAAAGAAAATGTAGTGATTAATCATAGTTTGTTGGATTCTTCTTGGTTGATAGTAGTATAACATTATCATTAGTGCTTTTAAATGAGATTATACGTATATACAACTTTTGTTATATTTAGTTTGTAGCTATGTTTTTTCTTCTTATATATGGTGCACACCTTGAAATTGTATAATGTCCTTCCATAAATCCTCCCTCATTGAAGTAGAGCGAACATCTATACTAGGAAAGAAAAAAGGAACTTTTTAATAATAGAACTAAATTTTATAGTAAAATAGATACCATCGTATGAATGTACATTTTAGATATAAGCCCAATGAACCATGTGCTTATAGAATTGAGAAAGACCTTAAAATAAATAAGTTGTTTATTTTAATACTGTAATGCTTCAAGCAGTATAGTTGGGAACGTCAGGAACTTAAATGATTCAATAAGATTCAAACTATATAAAAGTTAAAGTATACGACTCAGGAAAAGAAGGTTTTGTAGTGTGCTGCACATTCAAGAATTAATTCTTACGTAGGGAGTGCTTATATGAAAAGATTGAAACATGTAATATTGCTAGTATTTTGTTTCTTATGTCTAAGTAGTTGTAATCAAGCAAATGGAGCTGAGGTACAAGAATATATAAAAAAAAAACACGGTATTGATGTTGTTGTAACAGATTGGAGCCCGATAAATGAAAATAATGGTGGTAATACCTACCATACTGTGCAAGAAAAAAATAACAAATATCTAAAATTCCGAGTAAAGGTACAAGGTCTCCTCTATTCATATCCAGTAGGTGATGAATACCAATATGGAAAAAAAACATATGAGGAATATAAGAAATTCAAACCAACACTAGAAGAAATGAAAAAATTAGGCTACGTGGAATCTGAAACGGAAAATGCTCTTCAATATATTTTAGATAGTAAAGATCCAGATGAAGGAAAACCAACTAATGAATTATTATTAACTTTGCAAATGAGTAACGAGATTGACTTTAGCCAATTGGATTCAGTAGAATTAGATCGTTTATATGCTCTATTTCAACTCATTCAGAAGAATAATAAAAAGATAACAGAACTAGAGATTAAGGATCAAAATGGTGAATCTTTAGGCGGACCTTTTAAAAATGTACAAAAAATAATAACAAAAGAAGAACTGTTACAAACAATGAAATCTACGATGTCAGATGCCATAAACAAATATTAAGGATAGTTTATAGAATAAAAATTATTGTATCTACTCTATTGATATTTTTATATTTGGAGAGTAGATAGTAAATGGTTGAATGTAAAAGGGAGATTTCAAATTGAATTCTCCCTTTACAATTTACTTGAAAAATAATGTCCCCTTATAAGTTTCGATATAGATGCGTCCTTCTTTTTCTTCTTTTATTTCGCTATCAAAATATTTTATCCAATCAACAATCCCTCGATCACTTTCTGTGACATTTTCTCTTACATATAGATATGAATGAATTGATTTATAAAAAGTATAGTTAGTTAAAAGTCTTTGACCAAGAGAAATAGGAGTATCTGAATTTGGAGTCTCCTGAATTATATATGGAGATGGGAGAATGTTATTACTGTTAACATGTACATAATATTTGGATTGATTAATAGCCCATTTTAGCCATATTATTTGAACTATTATTATAACTATGGTTACCGTTTTTTGTGTTTTTTTAAAATTTTGTCCTGTAAAAGAGTAGTAGGTAAAAATCGGAATAGTAAATAAACCAACCAAAGCTACCCATTTGTCTATTGGTGCACCATTTATCCAAAAGATAAATCCTAAAGCTTTTGTAAATAAAAATAAACAAACAAGACTTGTGAAAATTATTGATAAATAGTATGTTTTATTTTTCATGATTTTCTCCCAAAATATATGTTCATAAACAAATATAAAAGTATTTTAAAAAGTGTATATCATATAGATGTAAAGTGCAAAATAGTAACCTAAATTAAATATTGCAAGCATAACACGTTGGTAAGTTTTACTGGCTCCAGCTGAAAATAAAACGCCTATAAGTGGTGCAATTAAACCAACTTTCCAAAAGATATTCGCTGATCCACCTATTTGTAATGTATGCTCATTTATTATAGTTAAAAGAGCGTAAGGTACACATATTAAAGATAATATAGCCCATTTGTTCAAAGTCCCACCTCTTTTCGATGTTTTAATATAAATAAAATGTTAATTCTACTCATAGATTATTATATTAATTAAAGATTTGTATAGGAAATTTTGCTTTGGAATGCTAAAATGGTTTCTATTTTATATTTATTAAAAATAGAAAGTCAGAAAAAATAAATCCAAGCTATAAATATACTTCTGGTACAAGGATACTATTCTTTACAATTCAATATCTTAAAGTTTCTCTACGACTAGCTTTTTCACTTTTAATCTATACGTATTTTTATATAAATACACGGATGCTAATAATCTTGATAAACGAGTAAAAATTAAAAACGTGTTTTGAAAAAAGATTGAACAAATCAACCTAAGATTCTATTCTATATTTTTTTAGCTGCGTAATCACCATAAAAGTAAGTGACCCTTAACTCATCGTATTTAGGAGTAGCAATTATAGTGTATTTGCCATTTTCATCGACTTCAAACAAAGCTATGTTACTATATTCCGAACCCACAATATGATTTAGATTTGAATCATCTACTAACCTCTCAATCCGTTGAGGAGCATAATTTTTTTTGGGAATGGGACAATAACAGCACTGGTAAGGCATACAAATTAGCGACACCGGAACAAGAAGAAGCATACATTCTAGAACAAGCGAAGTCTGAAAAACAATAAAGGGGTATTGTCACATCGGTATCAAACTAATAAAAAGAGATGCCCCTAAAATAAAAAAACACGCTACTCTTTCTGTAGATTGATAGGAAAGGATACCGATGAGATATTCCCTCTATTTCTCGCGTATCGATACGCGAGAAACAACATTATTTATTATACGCCAAAGCAATAACAAAAACGGACCTGTTATCAGGTCTCTTCTCGCATTTTACTGTTATATTCCTAAAAAAAAATAACTTAAGTCATACAACCTTCTTTACTCCTAGTTACTAAATATTAATTATGTTCATAATTTTGTAACATGTATAGACAGGTATATATGTTATAACCAACTTAGCAAATTACAAATAAATTTGCATTTCCTGTGCCCCTTACCTCCCAGTAAGGGGCGTACCCTTTTATAAATAATTATTTCAATACAACTTTTTTCACAGTACTTTCACGTCAATTTCCCAAATATAAGAACTCTCATATGTTAGACTTAGTACAACCTTTTCTAAGGAACTATATGCCGATACACGAATCCTTATTTATATAGGGATTTTTTGCATAAAACATAATAAGACATAAAAGAAGAATTCAAAAAAAGAAGGAGATTATCCCCTTCTTTTTTTGAATTCTGTGTCCCTCATTATTTACTATAACCACGATTCAGTTTAGTTAACTTTTCATTAATGTTAAAAATTCTTACTCTAATATCTTTAACACCAGCTACTTGAAGTCTGCCCTTGTGCATTTTCGCGTATTTTTCAGCATCTTGTTTTTCTTCAAATACATAAATGCCTCCAGCTTCTTTTTTTTCTTCATTCTCCGTCCATATTTTCCAGTGGAATCCTTCTTCTTCGTTAATACTGTTTGCTAAATCCCAAAATCCTTTTTCCATTTCTTCACCAAAAGGACCTTCAAATGGAAAATCAACTTGTAATAAATATGCCATCTTTACTCACTCCTATTTTCAATATTTTTCAATTCGAATGCAGGTAATATCTTAAATGAGTGCTGCTGTTATTCCTGCACTCATTTGAAATTTTATCTACATTTTCACAACCCCTATCTATAAAATAATTACAAAATAATATCAACTTGAACGCATAAAGTTTAACAGTTTTCGGTTATGTTTAAAAAATATGATACAAACTGATCCCTAAACTAAGGACAAACAAAACAAGCGCAGGTATTGCTTTCTTAAAGGGATCTCTCACTAGTACAATAAGAGTTAATGCAGCTGCAAGCATCGTACCACCTAACAACAATCCTGCTAATAAAGCTGCCATTGGAACCCAAATTCCTATCAACATTCCAATCGCTCCTACAATCTCAAAAGCTCCGGTTAAGAAATTAAAAAACGAAGGTAAACCAAATCGCTTGAACTCCTCTGCCATTTTCCCAGATATAATTTTCGTACCTGTCATTAAAAAGAAAACAAACAATACAACTTTTACTACATTGATTAATATTAAAATTGCAATCACATCTTTCTTATTTATTTGATAAAATCAACATGCTATAGCATATATAATATAAAAATTTGACTGGTACTAGGAAAAAAGGTGATTCTGAATCAATTATCATACAAAATAAAGCTATCTCTCCATTCCTTCAAATAAAAATATATGCTATAGCATATATTTTACCTAAAATACAATTTGTTCCTTATAAATAGCATAGCATCAATAAGGAACAAGTATTAATAGCGTGTATCATACAATTTGTTTAATAATGATTGTAATACTTTAATCTCTTCCTCGCTCAGATTACTCGTAACGAAATGGTGAGCATCTTTTACTACAGGCAGGATTTCTTTTTTTAACTCGTCACCTTTTTCAGTTAAAAATAGGTTGTGTGAACGCCTATCTTGGTCATTCAAAGCCTTCTTTACAATCCCTTTTCTCTCCATTGACTGTATCATTCTTACGACAGTAGTTTGATCTTTATCAATAGCTTCTGCTAACTCCTTTTGAGTAGTGCCCCTTTGGCTACAAAGAACACTAATAATCCCCCACTGCTCTGGCGTAACTCCATAAGGCTTTAATTTCTTCGTAAAATAATTCGTCATTTTCACATCAGTACGATGAACAAGATAGCCTATTAAATCATGTAAATTCATATATCACCTCTATAAATTAAGATATAAAAGGATATAGCATACCAGTCAATTATTCACAATGAATTTGTTTGTTTCACTATTTATATGCTATGACATATATATTAAATTAGGTCATTTTAATTGTCAAATGAATTAACTATTATTTTTCTACAGTATCAGTTCAGCTTATTTAAAAATAAGAAAATCCCGTATTCAATAATAATACGGGATTTTTATATATAAGTTTATTTTTTAAATTAACACTTATTCGAAAGAAGTTCATTCGTTACATATTACTTATCTAATTAAGAAAAATTCATATACCAGCCCAAACATCTTTTCCATATCGCCCTTCATCTTGCACACGATCCAGCCAATTCCTTGCTTCTTGTTCACTGACTTCATGAACTTCTTGATATGCTTGACAAAGGGTGTCTTCTACGTCAGGAGCCATTTTACTTCCATCACCACATATATAAAGATGAGCCCCATTATCTAATAACGAAATTAAATTGCTTCTATCTTGTTTTATTAAATGCTGTACATATGTTTTAGGATGTCCTTCTAAGCGAGAAAAAGCTGTGTGTAAAGAGATTAATCCATCTCTTTCATCATTTTCTAGTTCTGTACGATAGAGATAATCCTTTTCAGGATGACGACAACCAAAATATAGATGTGCTTGTCCTAAGTTCATACCTTTTTGCTTTTGAACACGACGCGCTTGCAAGAATCCACGGAATGGTGCAATTCCAGTACCTGGTCCAACCATGATAATTGGTGTTTCTGGATTTTCAGGTAATTGAAAGTTCGATTGTGGCGTTCGAATGAAACAGATAATCTCATCTTTATTATGACGCTGAGCTAAATAATTAGAAGCGACTCCTTCATATGTCCCTTCCCCACTCCATGCAGGTGCATGAACAACACCAACCGTAATGCTCAAACGATCCTGTGCAACGAGTGGAGAGCTTGAAATAGAATAGTAACGCGGTTTGAGCGCAGGAAGAAGTTCTAAAAAGCGTTCAAATCGGAGTTCACAAGCCTCATACTTTTCAAGAAGATCCAACATTGACATACGTTTCTTTAATATTTGTTCATGATAAACTCCCTCTTCCAATAATGATTCCAATTCCTTTTTATGAGGAGGGCATGCTGTGAATGTCACCATTTCTCGTATTTGTGCCCGAGTGGCTGCTTCTTGAACTTCTACACTATAACTAAGAAGGTCAAATAAACTAACAGGACTGTCTAAAGGTATGTGATTTACACTCCGTCCACTTGCACTCAGTATGACTTGATCCTTCCCATTTAATCCAAAGCGTTTTAAAATTCGGTTGACATTTTTCTCACTATTAATTGGCAGCACCCCAAGGTGGTCACCTTCTTGATACGTAGCGCCTTGTGGCAAGGATATCTCAATATGTCGCGTGCTTCTTTCACTGCTAGATGATTGAAGTTCACGATTTTCCAATATAGATGCATAAACTGCTTCATATGTTCGCGCAAGAGGCGATCCTCCAAGACGACTAACAAATTGTAAACTTAATGTACTGCGTTCTTTCTCAATGTTTTTGTTAAGTTCCAATCCAAATGCCTTCATCGCATCAGACCACATACTTTGTTTCCATTGCTCGAGCTGTTCCTCGAAATCACCACTTGCATCCGCTTCTCCACGTGTAGAAAATCTTGTTGCTCCTTTTTGAGCCATTTGCTCATCAATGTATCTTGGAATTCGCTGATAAGTACTAGCCCAATTATGATCTCCACAACCAAAAACTGCGTATTGAACACCTTTTAGCTCATCCGGTTTTAATTCCTCCAACCATTGCACAAACTGCCCTGCATTACTTGGTGGTTTTCCATTATAAGAAGAAGTTACAATAAGAACCGCCCCTTCTTTTGGCAGACTTCCAATTCGATCGTTAAGAGCTACCACTTCCGTTTGAACACCTTCTAAACTAGCTGTATCTGCTAGTTCTCTTGCAATACCTTCTGCTACCCCTGTATCCGATCCATACAGAACAAGAAGCGAAAGATTATCGGCTCCAATAATAGAAGGAGTCTTCAGAACTTGCTGTTCAATTTCATCGTTTTTCAGTTTCTCCTCTATAGGCGCAAGAACAGTAGTATGGCTAATAGTTTGATTTCGGGGTAGAATCCTAATTTTAAAATCACCAGGCTTTAGCGTTAATGTTTGTTTTACGTCCAGCTGATAGTCTTGATAATCGATGAATTCAAAATGTTGAAGAAGCATTCCCATTACGAGTGTGGCTTCATGAAGTGCAAACTGCATACCGATACATGCTCGTTGACCATTTCCAAATGGCTTATAAGCATGATGAGGAACCTTATCCAGCTCTTCAAATCGTTCAGGTTGGAATTCTTCCACATTGTCTCCCCACGCGTCTTTATCCCTATGTAGCTGTGGAATAAGAACAGAAATACGATCTTCTCCTTTCTTAATTGGATATTTCCCACCAATCACTGTATCCTCTTTTGCATAGAGACTAAATGCTGGAGCAGTAGGCCATAGACGTAGCGATTCATTTAAAATCATCCGGATATACTTTAATTTCATAACTTGTTGGTATGTTGGAGTGGGATCTGTTAAAACCCGATCTACTTCTTCATAGGCTTTTTTCAATTTATCTGGATTCTTTAATAAAAAATAGATTGCAAAAGATAATAATCCACTTGTTGTTTCATGCCCTGCTATTAAAAAAGTGATAATTTGGAAACGAATATTTTCATCATCTAATTTTTCACCAGTTTCCGGATCCTGCACATTTAACATACGAGAAAGTAAATCATTTTCTTCCTGATTTCCACTACTTTTACGTTCAGCAATAATATTATCTACTAAAGAAAACATAGATTGAATATCATGCTGAAATTGACGTTTCGTTCTCCACATGAGTTTATCTTCTATATCCAGCCGCTGTAATTGGTGCATCGCCTCATCTAGAGCACGGCTCATGCTAGTAATAAAAGGATGAGGGGTCTCACGATAATAGCTATTAAATCGATAATTAAAACCACATAGACCAATTGTATCCAATGTAAGGCGAGTCATATCCTCCGGAACATCTACGTTTTCATTCGGATTAAGCCGTGCCCATTTTTGAACGAGTTGTACAGCAATATCGACCATCATAGCATGATAATCTTTCATTGCTCGTTGGCTGAATGTAGGCATCAAAATATTATGAGCTTTTTTCCAGTTAGGCTCGTGAGTCTCGCTTGTAAATAATCCGTCTCCAGCAAAGGCGCGAACTTTCGCTAAAGCACCCTCTATACTTTTATCAAATCTTGTTTCGTCACAGACTTCTGCTACCAGTTCATGTCCAGAAACGACAATGATGGTATCACTTAAAGTTTGAATTCGAAAAATGGGACCATACTCTTCCGCCAGCTTGATAAACGATAAGGTCGGTTTATCTTTATCGATTAATGGGAGATTCCCCAGCAATCCATATGTTTTAGGTTGAGGAATGGCAGATACTTTTTTATCCATTAAAAACACCCTTTCAAAAAAGCATGAAATAAAATATCCCATTCAATAAAAAGAAGATAGCAATGAATCGCCTGGGATAAAGATATGTAATTGATTACCTTATTTTATCTTTTCCCTAACTATTCACGATTATGATATTGCTTATAAGGTTGGTAATCTAAGCTGTTTGTTAATATTAGATTTATAACTTGCAGAGAAAATACTAAATTAAAATGAAGCGTATTATTATAATGTTTATCAGAAATTGAGAGCTAAAGATTGTAGTATTGGGAAAACCAGTAGTTCCTAATGTCAATTCAAACAAATACGATAAGCAAGTATACTGTGTTACTAATGAAAAAGGATCTGATATGAATATCAGATCCTTTTTACTATATTTCACTGGTTCTTTTCCAAATTTAAATACCAGCGCCTTAGCAGCAGAAATTTGCATTTCTTCATAGTCTAACTAAACAGTAAAAACTTATAGGAATCATGATCTAAAGTTTTATTTTACTCTACCGATTTAACCTCTCGACAGCTTCCGCGCTTGTATCTACACGTTTAACGAAAAAAACTAATAGTAGTGCAACAATATTCATGCCAAGCGCTACATAAAATGAATATTGAATTCCAGATAATAAAGCCTTCTGAGTTAACATTGCCTTCGTAGCTTCTGTGAAGGTTGTTGGATCTACATCAGCCATTAGACTTTCAGCTTTTGTTTTTGTTACCGAATTCATAATCGTAACAAGGATAGCAGTACCAATTGAACCGGATACTTGTTGAGCTGTATTATTAACAGCTGTACCGTGCGGATTTAAGCGCGTTGGCAATTGATTAAGACCATTTGTCATAAGTGGCATCATCACCATCGCCATCCCAAACATCCGCAGTGTGTAAATAAGAATAATATGCGTGTGACTAGAGTCGAGTTGCAGATTTGCTAGCATATAAGTTGAAACGGCTGTAATGGAAAGTCCTACTATACCAAGAATGCGAGGGCCATATTTATCAAATAGTTTACCTGTAATTGGTGACATAATCCCCATTATTACCGCACCTGGAAGCATCATCAGCCCAGAGCTCAGCGGTGAAATACCGCGGACGTTTTGTACATAAGCTGGGGTTAAAATCATACCCGAGAACATGGCCACTGCGTTAACAATCGCAATTACAGACGCAAGTGCAAACATTGGGTACTTATAAACACGTAAATCCAATAACGGTTCATTCATTTTTAATTGACGTATAATGAAAGCAATTAGGGCAATAGCGCCTATGATTAAGGCTGTTAAGACCACTTTATTCGTCCAACCGTCGGAGCTTGCAGAACTGAATCCATATAACAAACCGCCAAAACCGACAGAAGATAATAGTAATGAGAGATAATCAAGTTTTGCATTTTTGTTTTGTTTCATGACATTCTCTGACTTCCAAATCCCTAACAGTAAGCTAATGATTGCTAACGGTAAAATCATTTCAAAAAGCAAACGCCAGTCATAATACTCTACAATATAACCTGATAGTGTCGGTCCAATTGCTGGAGCTGTAATCATAACTAACCCAAAAATCCCCATCGCTGTTCCCCTTTTTTCTCTTGGAAAGCTTACTAGCATAATATTCATTAACAAAGGCCCCATGACTGAAGAACCTGCTGCTTGAACCATCCGACCAGTAAGTAATAAACTAAAGTTCGGTGCTAAAGCCGCTAAGGCCGTACCAAGAATAAAAATCAACATAGATGTAATAAATAAGCTCCTATTGGAGAAGCGGGTTATTAAAAATGCTGAGGCTGGAATTAATATACCACTTACAAGCATATACCCTGTAGAAAGCCACTGAATCGTTGAATAATCTTTTATGTCTAAATCCTTCATTATTGATGGCAAGGCTACATTTAAAAGCGAGTTATTTAGAAACGAAACAAATGCTCCAATAAAAAGGATTACAAGCATTAAATATGGTGGCTTTCTTTTATGTAATGTTTCACTCATATATTCATTTACCCCTTCATTATAAATTCCATTAATTCGTTTAAGTCGTTTGTATATCTGCACAAGAATACATTATCCTTGCAGTATTTTGCCAAACTCTTCGAATGGATATTCTCTTTTTAGCAATTCTATTTGCTCAACATAACGTTTTAAAATCTTTTTTATTGATTAAACCTTTATAAACGCGTTTGTTAACCGAAATTAAATTAGGCTGAATTTTGAGGTGGAGTTGTCTTATTGCCCGCAAATAGTAGGATAAATCAACAAGACCATACACCTATTCCTCTAAATACAGGCTTGTAAATCTAGTTATGTAACCATCCATAAAAAGGAATATTACATAGGCTAAGTCTAACATTACATTTTTAAAGTGAGGGGAATAAGCTTATGCACCAATATTGGTATTTGAATTCAAAGGGCGACGAGGAACACTATAATAACCAAATTTCAATGTCATCATTATATTCACAGCCCCTAATAACTAAAGCCGAGGGAATGAATGGTCTGAGGATCTCTGAGAATTGTAGTCCTCGAGTCTATCCATTTGGTTGGGATTCACCAGCCAATTATACGGGTTTCAATCCTCAAACTCCTCCCTTCTCTTTAGGTCAGCCAATCCATTATGCAGGGATGATGCCCCAAGGACATCCTGCTAATTGGACTCCATTACCAGGCCATGCAGGTAATTTCCAAAAACCTCCCTTACCCTGGGCTCAACCATTCAATCATACAGGGATGTTCGCACAAGGTCATCTCGCCGCTTTACTATCGCCACCAGCTAAAGCTTTTAATTTTAATACCAATAATAACTGGGGTATTTTTGGAAACCCTCCAGGATGGGGAGGACAGGTAAGTCCTATGGGATGGGGGAATAACGGTCAGCCAGGACTGCTTGGAAACTTACTGACAGTAGGAAAAGGCACCATGAATGGAATCGGAATGCTTAGTAGTCTACTCGGTATGGGAAAGTTCTTCTTTTAGTTAATTAGAACGGGCGGATAAACATGTCCCCTCAATGTATTTATTGTATGGTTCCAGTACTCCCTCCAAGCTCGTTTCCTCTCCTTTCAAATTATAAAAACATCTATTACCTTGTATGTGGTAACTTGATAGAGGTGTGGTGACATCAACAAAACGCCAATTTCGTACGCTAAGCAAAACGCTACAAAAAACCGGTTCCTTTACGAAAGAACCGGTTTTTTGTAGCGTTTATTTATTTGAAAAGTAGTCAAATCTTTTTTCACTAATTAACACTTTGAACACGGCCAATTTGTCCATCTTGTAATCGAACTTTAATGCCGTATGTATGTGTTTCACTATGTGTTAAAATGTCTTTCACAACACCACTTACAGTTTTACTATAGTCATTATCTAATTGAATAACTACATGTGAACCAACTGAAATTTGTGATCTTGTTGGTTTCCCACCTGTTGCTTGTGTGGTTTTTTCTTGTTTTTGTGTTCTCTCTTGTTGTATAGACTGTTGTTGCTGAGTCTTCTGCTCTTGTTGTTTACGCTTTTCTTCTACTCTTTGTTGCTCTTCTTGCTTACGTTTTTCTTCTTCTACTCTTTGCTGCTCTTCTTGTTTACGCTTCTCTTCTTCTACTCTTTGCTGCTCTTCTTGTTTACGCTTCTCTTCTTCTGCTCTTTGTTGCTCTTCTTGTTTACGTTTTTCTTCCTCTGCTCTTTGTTGCTCTTCTTGCTTACGCTTCTCTTCTTCTGCTCTTTGTTGCTCTTCTTGCTTACGTTTTTCTTCCTCCGCTACTTTTTTATCTTCATCTATTTTTTGCTCATCTGATGCTACTTTTAACTTTTCTTCATCACCTTTACAAGCACTTAAAGACATTACACACAAACTCAAAAGTACAAAAAATAACAATTTCTTTAACATTAAAAAATCCTCCTATATATACATTACAAATCAATAACTTTCATAGCATAACAAAAATGCATGTATTTCTTTGTCAAAATTTGTCGTATATATTTAATTTTGACTAACACTCACGCTACAATAAAGGCGGAGATTATTATTATATCGATTCGTGCATAGGAATTACGTCCGTTTGCTAGTCAAGTGAACTTAATTAATGCAATACAAAGAAAAACCTTCACCTTATGTATAAAAGGATCTTTCGATTGAAGATCCTTTTATATTGCTCATTTAACTAAATAGATTGGTTAATTACATAACGCTTTTCTAACTTTCCTTGCAAAGCTTAGCGGATCATCAACGTCTTCGATATTAACGTAAATTAAATTTGGATCATCACATAACCACTCATTGTGTATAGACGAAACGATTATTCCTTGTTTAATAATTGTAGCAACAAATCCATTGACTTCTTTTTGTAATAGCGCTATCCGGCCTAGACATAATGCTCGTCCAGTTTTATTATCTCTTGATTCGAATGAAAAGGAAGTTGTTACTCTAAAACGTTTTCCTAAGATAGTTGCATGTATTTCATCCCGATTTATTGTTGCCACGCATTTTCCACCGGCGAATCCTTCTTGGCCACCGATAATTCTTGCAAACTGTTGACAAATTAATTCATCATTACACGCCATACCTTGAATCATCCCCCTTTTACTGTTAGGTTATGAATGAATACGTCGGTCTGAAACGGTAATGAATCTATTCTATTACAAAAAAGATTATCGGAATCTCACGAAATCTATTATATGGTAAAACATTTTTAGAGAGCATAAAAAAAACACCCTAAGGTGCCATCCTCCGGCTTGAGAATCATATCTATGTATGGAGAAATTTTGAAAAGAGAAGTTTCTAACTATAATTTATAGAGCTCTTATACCATGAATTACTTACGTACATATTCCCTTATTTACCCGAAGAAGAATCCCGTTATATTACTTTCTGACCAGTCTCGTTAAAGCCATCCCAATAAATCCAGCACCCATCCCTATTAGCCATCCAGCATGCGTATCGCCTAATATAGATCCCACTCCTCCGCCAAGAAACATGCAGCCAACGAATACTAATCCTCCAATTCCCCAATTCGGTCGTTCCATAATGCAATCACATCCCTTCAATAAAACATATGCGATTAACTAGCCTAACTTTCTTGCATAGGATAGTTAATTATTTTGCTTATGCTTAGCACTTCAGGGAATTCAAAAGATGTGGAGATTGGCCAATTTGAATGAATTGCAGAAGGAGAATTTCATTTTTTCATATTAAATAACTTAAGAATGTGTTCCACAATTTATGACTCACCCCCACCGCTATCCAGCTCAGAAAAGAAAGCAAAAACGAAAATTATATGCATCATTGACTACTGTTAATGAGACGTTATGTTAACCTCACATGAAGACCCTATTCATCCAAATTTACACAAAGTTGTCCTTGCTGATGGTACAATTAAAATCATGGAGGGATATCATGGGAATTTATTTTGTAATAACACTACTTCTTATAAACGGCACTGCAATATTCTTATTTTTCTTGTCTGTTTCACCAAAAATTAAGGCTAAAAACCTATCTTCAATAATGATCTGTTTAGGGATAAATCTAATCATAAGTCCAGCGGCTTTTCTTATAGGTGGGATAGCTGATTATGCAGGTGTAGCGGCTAATTATGGGGCTTATTTTGCGGGTGAGTCGGCAACAGCCCCTCCTCTAGTTAGTCGTGCACTTTATTTTTTCGGAGGATTTCTCTTTATTCAGGGAATTCCACTGCTCATACTACTTGCAGCTTTTTGGAAGTTTGCAAGGGCAAAGAAAATAAAACAAGTATAGAAGGATGAGTGGATGCCTTTTTAGAGTAGGGATCCGCTTTTTTCTTACTACTAATAATAGGATTTCATGTCATACGATAGAGTTAATACTAGAAAACTGTGAGGATGATTACATTGATAAAATTTGCAATTAGTTATGCTGCAAGTCTGTTTGCTTTTATTTTTGGATGGTTCTTGATTTCATATATTTCTCATCCTAGCTTTATTCACCCAAACATTGTATTAGGATTCATTAAAATGATCGTCACTTATGGTAGTATACCGACTCTTGTAGCTTGTCTAATTGGGGAAGTGTTATACAGGAAAATCAAACGATGTAGAGAATTTCAATTTGGAATTCCTGTATTTATAGGACTAGCAGTTATCTATACACTTATACCATTTCTTTTTCTTTTTCCTTTTAATTTTTCCCATTTCTTTGATTTCGTTGCACCTGTTATTATGGGGGCCTTATCTTTTTATTTAGTACGTAGAAAAATATAATTAACTTCAAGAGTGTGACAGAAAGAAGCCGGAGTGAATAAAACCATACAGTGCTCATAAAACGCATCAATTCCTTGCAAAATCAACAATAAAAAGGATTTGTGGACCCTAAGATTAAACGGAGCGAGAACAATCAAAATGCCGTCATTGCTTTACTTAAAAGAAGAATTGAAAAGTTAGAGAAAAAGAATAAAGGGTTTGAGGAAGAAAATAAGTAATTGCGTGAAAAAGGAAATGTAAAGCTTACTGATTACTTCATGAAGTTATAAAATTAGGACCGTACATATTAGACATATCTAAAATGTACGGTCCTTTTGTTTACTAGTGGTTCACTTACCTAACCTAAAAATAAGTATGTGGTCCTTTTACAATTTGAATTTCTTTTTAAACTTCTTATATTTTCTATACGAATGTCTAACGATGTTTAACATAAAATACGGTATTTTAATAGGAAAAGGAAATTTATAAATGAAAGGCAAATAAAATGTAAAATATGCCTTTTCTAGGTCTCTCCACTTACTATCTTCTTTTGTTTTTAAGAAATCAGATACATCGACTACATATCCTCTTCCGTTTTCCATCATCACATTTTTCCCGTGAACGTCACAAGGAGTTAATCCTTGTTCCCTTGCATACTCTAAAGCTGCATTGATATCAAGGATCACCTGCTTAGGAATTTTAATCCCTTTATGAACAGCATCGTATAAGGTAATTTCTTTTAAACGTTTCAATACTATGAAATTTTCTCCTTTATATATAAGCTTCGAATAAGAAGGATGATTTCCGATTCTTCGGTATACTTCTGACTCTTTTTCAATTCCTTCTCCTTCTCGTGCGTAAACTTTCACTACCCAATCTTTATATTCTTTGTGCATAAATACTGCGGCATAATTACCCATCCCTAAACACTTCCAAAGTCTAGGAATATCTTTAACTACTACAGGTTCGAATTCATCCTCACTTCTTATACTTACCTCTTTTAATAATTCGTCCTTTATCAATCCCACAAAACTGTTTATACTCATCATTTCCACTCCGGTTTTGCTAAAAGGGGTCCCACCCACATTTTAACGAAAATATACACTAAGTGAATTTTAGCATAAAACGAGTCATCTTTTTTCTTAAAATAAAAAGATGACTCGTTTTATTTTAACTGTTGAATACTTAATATTTATTCCACTATTCATAGCCAAAAACCGTACAACGTAAAAATATTTCCAACTACTTTTACATATTTTCATTTTTTCAGAGGCAACCGTATAAGAGCTTTTATTAGTGCAAGTTCTCTTCGTTCATTGGCCATGCCAAATCCATGTTTGTTCATCGCATAAGCATAACCTACCTTTTCATATTTGGTGGTATTTTGTTTTGTTAGCTTGATGGTGATGTAGCAGTCCCTCTTTTAAAATAGTAGAATATAACCATAAAAAACTCCTAACAAATTTTGTTAGGAGTTTTTTCAAATACGCGATATTTTTTTAATCTTCACTATTGATTTCTATTGTACCTGTTCTAGCACTAACCTTTAAACTATTTAACAGATTATCAGGTGTCTTGATTTCCACTTCATATTCAAATGTAGATTGTGCTAAGTTGTCATCTTCTAATTCGAATTCCTTTTTCACATTCATAATTTCTCCATTTGTATGCGCTAAAGAAATTTCACGAACTTGTTTCTCTGTGTAGTTTTCATTCTTTTTTGCATAATTGTAACCCATACCATAATATCCACCAACAATAGCAATACCACTTACTAAAATAGCAATTACACTTATCATTATTTTCTTTTTATGTTTTAACATGTTCATCCACTCCTTAATAATTAATCATCTATTCCAAATCTTGCTTCAAGCGCATTTTCTGCTTGCTCTAATTGATCTTCCAGTATATCGCGTTCTCTTTCTTGCGCTTTATATTGTTCAATAGTTATCGTTCCGGCGTGATAATCTGCTTCTAGCTGATTATCAGATAGATCTATTTTGTCATCTAATTGATCAATTTCTTTTTTTGCTGCTAAGTACGTATTTAAGTTTTCTTCTTTAGCTCCAACTGGTTTCGTGTTATTTGCCTTTTCAACGATAGATGTGACTTCGTTTTTAAAATCTTGTATTTGCTTCGTATCATTCGTAGCAGGCCCTGTTTTGTGTGGTTCTTGTTGTAGTTGAGCACTTTCTTTTTGCAATGTATCATTTTCCACTTTCAGTTGTTGTACTTCTGTATTGTTATCAGCTTGAGTAGAACAAGCTGTTAAAATTAAACAAGACATTGCTCCAATCAACATCCACTTTCTCATTCTGTTTTCCTCCCTTTACATGTGCACCTTATCCTTGCCTTTATATTACTGAACAAACATTAAAGGAAGATTAATGTACAAAAAAATAAAATGATATAATTAAATAGTTTCTAATCTTTCTTTAATGTTTTGGAATTATAGTGATACATATTAATAAGAAGAAAAGGAGAATGGTAATGCGAGTTCTTATTGTCGAAGATGAACAAGACTTACAAAATATATTGGTAAAACGATTAAATGCTGAACATTATAGTGTCGATGCATGTGGGAATGGAGAAGATGCCTTAGATTATATAAACATGGCTACCTACGATTTGATTGTACTTGACATTATGATTCCCGGAATAGATGGCTTACAAGTATTACAAAGATTACGCGCGGACAATCATACAACTCCTGTCTTGCTTCTTACAGCTAAAGATACAATTGATGATCGTGTAACAGGACTCGACTTAGGTGCGGACGATTATTTAGTGAAGCCGTTTGCTTTTGACGAACTGCTAGCAAGAATTCGAGTGTTAATGCGAAGAAATACAGGAAACACATCTAATGTGTTTGAAATCGCTGACCTAGTGGTAGATTGTAATACGCATAAAGTAACAAGAGGAGACCAGGTTATCACTCTTTCCAGTAAAGAATTTGCTATTTTAGAATATATGATTCGTAATAAGGAAGTTGTGTTGACACGAGATAAAATTGAGCAACATGTGTGGAATTACGACTATGAAGGTGGCTCGAATATTATTGATGTTTACGTCCGCTATCTTCGTAAAAAAATTGATAGCCAGTTTGAAACGAAGTTAATTCATACAGTACGAGGAACTGGTTACGTATTGCGAGTAGAATCATGAAAAGACTATCAATCAAAATGAGAGTGACCCTGTGGTATACGGGGCTAATTGTAATTATTATGGCACTCGTGTTAGCTTTTATTTTAACTTCTTCAGATAAAGTTTTGCTTTTTAATATGAAAGATCAATTGAAGAGCACAGTAAAAGAAAGTATTGAAGATATCGAGTATAAGCATGGTCAATTAAAGATGGACGATGATTTTGAAACCTTTGAAGATGGAGTAAATATCATCATTTATAGTAAACAAGGTGAGCCGCTGGCAGGAAATAGTCCAACAAGCTTTAATAAAAAGATATCGCTTAAATCCGATGAAATACAAACTAGTAAAGACGGTAATAAAGAATGGATTGTATATGATTTTCTCCATAATGCAGGCGGCGATGAGCAAGTCTGGATTCGTGGAATAATGACTATGAGCCAATTATCATCAACGATGAATACGCTTATCGTGATAACACTCATCTCATTCCCATTACTTATTCTCATTGCCGCAGTGGGAGGATATTTTATTACACAAAGAGCGTTTCGACCTGTGCAACAAATGAGTGATTCAGCTAGTAAAATTGGTGATGGTAAAGACCTTTCGAAGAGAATTAATTTACAAGGTTCACCGAAAGACGAAATGTATCATTTAGCACAAACCTTTGACAAAATGTTTGAGCGATTGGAGACATCATTCGAAAGTGAAAAACAATTTACATCTGACGCATCTCATGAATTAAGAACACCAACATCTGTTATTATTTCACAATGCGAATACGCATTATCACTGAGGAATAATCCGAAAGAAATGGAAGAATCGTTAGAAGTAATTTTAAAGCAATCACGTAAAATGTCCGCGCTAATCTCACAACTCTTATTATTAGCAAGAGCTGACCAAGGAAAGCATAATAATTTCCAATTTGAATGTATCAATATGAGTGAATTAACGGAAATCGTTGTAGAAGAGCTTTCATTAATGGTTCAAGAAGCTTCGATTGATATAACAACTCATATAGAGGAAGACCTGTTTATGAAAGCAGATCAAACATTGATGATGCGTTTATTAATAAATTTACTAACGAATGCGATTGCTTATAGCAAAGCGAACGGCACTGTGCATATGCAACTGTTCCGTGATGAAACCAACATAATAGGTAAAGTCTCCGATAATGGCATAGGCATCAGCGAGCAACATATTACGAAAATATGGGACCGCTTCTATCGAGTTGACGCAGCACGAACATCTTCAAGCACCGGAAACACAGGTTTAGGATTGTCGATGGTAAAATGGATTGTCGAACTACACGGAGGAGAAATTACAGTTGAAAGTAAATTAGGAGAAGGCAGTACTTTTACATTTAAACTACCAATTGAAAAACAAGCATAATTTATGAATGTGTGTAGCTCCAGAATAAAGATTCTTCAATCCTTATATAAAAGTAACCGACGCATTTTAATCAGCATCGACTTTATCATTTTGGACAACCTTTTCTGTTAAGTTGATATACATGTAGAAAAAACTATCGAAATAAAACCCCAGAAATCCAAAGGTCTCTGGGGCTTCATTATATATTTAGCTCTTTTTGCTTTTTGTTTTGTTTATGTTTATACAGCAATTTTCGGCTTATGAGAGAAATCAGTAATAAGACCAGTATTAGTACGAAAAGTTGCATAAATGATAAATCAAAATATTTAGCACCTGTAACGATTAACAGTGTAGAAATCGTACCTTTTACAATGAAAAAAATAATAATCCATAATCCGCCTTTTTTCCAGTTCATTTTTATATTACCCTTTCCTACGTTTAAATTCTTTAATGGGACACCTTATTAAAAATCTATTATATTAATAAAAAAGTCATGTCTAATTAAATGCGACGATTCTATATTAAGTGAAAATGATATTCAATGTCAATTTTATTGACTATTTGAATACTTGTTTCTTCATCTCAATCACTTTCTACTTTGTTTCTTAGAAGCAATGAACTCTTGTTTTCAAACAAAAACACCTCCATTGAATTTACATACTTCGTATGCGAATTCAAGAGGTGTTTTTTCATATACCATCAGGTAAGATTTCCTGCTTTATTTATTTCTTGATACGTACCTATTTTCTAGTACACAATAACTGGATCATTCGTGTTCAAACTATCATATACAGTTTTTGCAACATTAGGTAGAAGGTTCACACACCCGCCTGATCCTCCTGTTAAATAAGCATTATTTGCCCAGTCTTTTCGCCAGCCTGCATCATGGAATCCTTGACCGCTATTTGTGAATGGAACCCAGTAATCTACTTTAACTGCATAATCAGCTTTACCTACTGCGCTTCCTTTCAGCGTGTATGGTGTTCGTTTATATAGAACGTACCACACACCTGGTGATGTATCTTCACTCGTGCTATGTTTACCCGTTACTACATTTGTTGTGACGACTAATTTCCCATCTTTATAAATCCAAATTTGTTGATCTGCAATTGAAACTTCTGCATATGTGTCTCCGATGCCATTGTTTGCTGTTGTTTCATAGCCGATCCCTTCCTTCTTCCAACCATTCCCGTGAATATTAGAAGCAGAAAGCGATTTTTCGCCTTTCTCAAAGGCTTCTTGAACTTGTTTTGTTTCTTTTTCCACATCTAGTGCCCAGCCGTATCCTTGTCCTTTTACTGAAATAACCGAGCCAGAATGTGTTTTAAAAGCGAAGTCTTTATGTAATGTAGATTTAGCCTTATTAATTTCAGCAACCTTATTCTTAATTTCGCTCGCATCGATTGTTACTTTCATATCCTTTGACATAGTAGCATTTTGAATTAAATCTTTCGCTTTTAATGAATACACTTCATCCTGCACTTTATAATCAACAGACTGCGTAAGAAGATTCTGTAATGCTTTCTCTTCTTTTTTGATGATTGGATCGTCTTCTTTAATAGGCTGTATGTATGCAGACTTTAGATGAATTTCGCTTTTATGCTTCTGCTTGTCGTAATCTTTTAGTAGATTCGTAACGTCATACTGTTTTCCATCAACGCTCTTCGCAATAACAACTTTTCCTTGTTCGAGCTTAGCCATAGCATCTTGAGGCGCTTTTAATTTTTCATTCATAGAAACAAGCTTTTCTTCTACAAGTTTTTTCATCGTTTCACTACGATACTGATCCGCTTCTTTCGGTAGCAATGAATAATCTTTTTCCTTTGTGGAAGGGAAAAATGTCCACTGACTTTTTAATAGTTTCTTAACTTGTGGCAAGTCTTTTTCCGTCAGTTCCGTTTTTGTATCTTGTTCATCTAAAATTTGTTGTTGATCAATATAGACTTTGTTTGCTAGTCCAGATGTTTTTAATTTCTGTATTGCCTGATCAGCGCTCAAACCACCGACTTTTGTATCGTTAATCGTAACATTCGAATTGAAGTGAGTTGCTTGATAATAGCTCATTCCTCCAATAAGAAGTGCAATTACACCGCCACCCGCTGCGATTAGCTTCCAATTTGTAAAACGTTTTTTTGATCTTACCCGTTTTTTCTCAACTTCTTCAACAGATTCATTTACTGTATTGTTGTTCATCAATCTTTCCCCCGTATACATTAACGTCAATCGATTTTAAACCAAAACCATTGAATAGTGTACCTTATTTTTCCTGAAATTTCATTATTTTTAACAGATTTCATCTCATTTAATCGATTAAAGTTAGATTTTTTAATAGACAGATACATTAAGATGGTAGATAAAGTGAAAAAAGGACCATATCAATCGAGCTATTACGCGCCCTCGCATTCCCCGACTTTTGAAGAGCGATACTACTTAACTTGGTAAAATAATTTTCGGATGTTTCAAATTAGAGGAAGGCACCATAAGATGTCTTTTATTTATGAAAAATATCCACAAAAAAAGGACTACATGTAGACTCTTTTTTGTGAATATTTTAATGTCGCATTTTTTATAAATCCAAATGCAAACTATTCTTCCCGCTTTTCACCAGGTTTCACAACCTCTACTATCAGCCTAACGAATTTCACCTTATGACCTTTATCATCAACAATTTCAAGTTTCTTAAAACTATTAAATATGTTTGTACCACGCTTTGTTGATACGTTTAATCTTTACAGATGTTGAAGTTTTAGACTCATTCTTTGGTGTAATCCTATTATTAGAACATCCTGCAATTGTGAGACAGCATGTAGCCAATAAAACTAATAATATTAACTTCTTCAAATAGCCACTCCTATATAAGGAAAATATTATATTGAGAAAATTAAACATAACATCGAATCTTTGTAAAAACAATATATTTCCTAGTATTATTATTCAATGGCGGATTAATGGAAACCTTAAGGTTCATTAATCTGCTTATAAGCGGAGAACCTCATGCTCATCAAGTCAATGTCCAATTTCCATTTTATCCGATTCTCAATATTTATTCCAATATAAAAAGATAGCTATTTTTGCTGAATACTAATTATCTCCAAAATGAAAAATACGAGCTGAGTTCCTATAACCCTATATACTTTTATTCAACTAGGTTCTCCCCTGTAACAATCTGAAACAAAGTGGCTGCATGTTTCCCTTCTAATTGAACGTACCGACTATCCCCCGCTATGATCTCTATTTTATCCTTATTAGGACTTACCCAAATTTGATACAACACAGCCTTCGCCTCTATTTTCGGATTTTTAAATTGAAAAATAAAGTGATAATCAGCTGGACGAGACATTTCCACTTTTTTATTTTCAAAATTAGCATCATTTAATATTTTCTTTACTTGCAACACTTCGTTATTATCTGCCACTGCCTTAAAATCTTCATATTCATTATCACCAATATGTTTTTGAACTTGAATTCTTTGATCTTCATTTTCTGATATATTTGAGCAGCCGGTTATTATGAGTATACAGATCGCAATAAAGACTTGAGACCAATTTCTAATTTTCATATTAATACCCTCTTTTCAATACAAAATATTTAGATTTGTAAAATAAAGGTAATTAATTTAAACTTAAAAATATAAATAATAAAGAGAAAGGAGTGTCGTTCTATGCAGTTACAAACATACACTTGGAAAAGTTATATGTTTCTCATTGTAAGTATATTCGTTACTATTAATCTCTTTCTCTTCGCACCTATTTTAGACAGAGTTGGAGTAGAATATGTCGTGCCTTTCGCCTACTTCATATTAGCTTCCGCTGTTATAGCGATCCTATTAGCGGTCATCTCTTTTTGTAGCCAATCTGAGAAAAAAATTTTAGCCATTATCGGTTTATGTTTTACTCTATTTAACACAGCAATTATTTTATTTTTCCTTTGGTTTGGTTACCATTTCACTTAATTGAAATATAAATAAACTCCATAAGCCACAAATAAAATTAGTAACATAGAAATGCTAAGTACCGTATATATGGTCCATTTTACATTTGAACTCATATACTCCCTCCTCTCACCTCCTAATAATTCCAGTATATAACAAAAAAGCATTGGATACCCAATGCTTTTTTACACTTACGCAAATAAAGATGTATTCGCATATAACGCTGGTGAACCACCTGAATGTACGAATAAAATGTTGTCTTCTTTATTAAATGTACCTTTTTTAATTAAGTCGATTAATCCCGCTACCGCTTTACCTGTATACACTGGATCGAGTAAAATACCTTCTGTTTTCGCAAGTAATTGAACTGCTTCCACCATTTCTGGCGTTGGTAACGCGTAACCTGGTCCTACATATTCATCAAAGCATGTAACAGCTTCGCGCGGGATAAAGTTCGGAATACCAACGTGAGCTGCCGTTTCCTCTACAAGTTTTGCTACTTTCTCTTCTTGTTCTGCTTTTCCTCTACTTACGTTGATTCCGATTACAGGAATGTGACTTTGTGTTCCAGCAAAACCAGTAATTAAACCAGCGTGCATACCAGCACTACCACTTACACAAACAACTGTACTGAAATCAATTCCTTGGTCAAATGATTGTGCCATAATTTCTTGCGCACAAGCAACGTATCCCATTGCACCAGTAGGATTTGATCCACCAACTGGTATTACATATGGTGTATTACCTTTTTCACTTACTTCTTTCGCTACTTTATGCATCTCTTCCATAAGATCTGCTCCGTTTGGTACAACAATTACATTTTCAGCACCTAGTAAATGATATAAGAAATAGTTTCCGTTAAAGTCTGGCTTCTCTTCTGGCTCAAGCCCTTCTTCTAATACAAGAATACATTTCATTTTTTCTTTTACCGCAGCTGCAAGTGTTAGACGGCAATGATTTGACTGAATACCACCAGCTGTAATTAACGTATCTGCACCTTTTGCCTGTGCATCCGCAACTAGAAACTCTAACTTTCTCGTCTTATTACCACCAGCTGTTAAACCAAGTAAATCATCTCGTTTAAAATAAATAGTCGGCCCACCAAGTGCTTCAGAAAAATTGTTTAATTTTTCAATTGGTGTATATGACTCTGTATATTTTTTTCTCGGGAATTTAGCTAAATTCATTAATAACGCTCCTTTTGTACTTCTTTCACAATGTATGTAACGATACTATTATTACATGTAAAAATGATGAAGTCATCTTTCTGGGTGAAAAATGTGTTGGAATTCAGTTTTTGTGAATGGAATTGTATTAATAATTTTAACTTTAATACGGTACATGAAATTACATTAATGATTTTAACCTAATTACGGTACATGAAATTTATATCGACGATTTTTCAAATATATCGTTCATAACTTGAAATATATCAACGATTTTTTCAATATATCGACGATTCGACATGAGATATCGACTTGCCGACAAAAAGTGACAAAACAAAAAGAGCCCACTCATTCAAAAGTAGGCCCTTACTAATCACTTGTTTGCCGAAAATCGAAGAAGCTGCGTTAATCCTGGTTCTAAGTTCATTTCGCCTTTATGACGTACGTATACAGTCTTGGTCCCATCAAATTTTTGAGGGTTCGCTGGATTATACGTCAACCACTCGTTCGTTCCTTCTACAGAGTACTCCATATACTCCGTTGCACCGACGATTACATTTTTACTATCATCAGCGGTTACATTTGGTGCCATTTGTGCAACTTTTGCATTACTAATTAATAATTTTTTTATCTCCTTATCACGTTTGTAATCATAAGCTGTCACCATCACATCGCTACCATATGCTTTCACTTGTAACCCTTGTTTAAATGAATAGCCATCAGGAGCAGTCTTCTCTCCGCCATTTGGTCCAGCCGACATCCAGCCTGTTTCAATCCCACCCGTATTTACAACTGTAAATCCTTTTTCATCTCCGCCTGCAATTTTCTTTTTACCAGCCCAGTCTGGTAAGTTTAAATCCCAATGCGTATGACTCGTGAAGAAAACAACTTGCGGATAGTCTTTTAATATATCGTACAACTTATCGACGTTTAAATAATCTTGTAAGTACGGTGATTGTCTTGATCCAGATACTGTATCAGGTAAAACGTGATGAGAGAAAATGAAGATTGGCTTATTTTTATCTTTTTGACTGTACTCTTCTAAATTTTGTTTTAACCATCCTAATTGCTCATCACTCATAAATACTTCATCCCACATTTTTGAATCGTGGTATTTCATATATTTTTCAGTTCCTAAAAATAAAAGCGGATAACCGCCTAATTCTTTTTTATGATATACCTTTTCTTGCCCGCTAAATTGAAAGTAGCGGTTGAATAGCGTTTCTTCCGTTACACCATTTGGCCATGTACTTTGAGAGAGTTTCCCATCAGCTGTCCATTTACCAGCATAAAACTCATGATTCCCAACAGTTGACCATACATTCTCTGGATGCTTATTTTTGTTTAACACACGCTTCACATCATCATATTGCGACTGCTGTCCAGTTGGCGTTATATCTCCATTCATAATAAGCGCTCTAGAAAGTGGCGTCACTTTGTTCATATCTTTTAATACGTGATCAAAATCCCCTAAGTCCCCTTGAATATCACTAATAACGTTAAAAGTTGTAGCTGATTTTCGGATTTGCTCTTTCCCTTCCGCATGTGCTGAAAATGTCGGTAATAACGCCGCCATAACAGCTAATGAAGCAACTGCCTTTTTCATACAAATTCTCCCCCTAATAATAAAATGTACAAACTGACATGTTCTGCTTTCTCTTAGGTGCTTGTCCAATTCACATTATAGGGAGAGATTGTAAAGATAGATGACGTTAAAAGTTAAGTGTTTTTTAAGAGATTTTGTCGTTTTTTGCAAACCACAATTAGCGATTTACACCAATCTAGCTTTCTAGCTTTTAACATTACATACATGTAAATTTTGATGTTAAATCTTTTCGTTTCATCCGTTGTTTTTTATTACTTCTAATTTTCGGGAAAAATCCACTAATTAATAATGTTATAATCCATACCATTATTAGAATAAAATTTATTGTATTACCGGAATTCAAGCTGAAAACTCTCCACAAATAGGCAGCACAAAAAACGAGGATAGCAGTAATAATAAGTAAAAATGTCCTAACTACTAATCCGATGTAGGATCTCTTCTCTTGCTTAAAAATGAAAGTTCTTCTACCTTTGTACAATCTAATTACAAATAGCAGCAAATATAAACCAAGTGTGGCTCCAATAACAATTGATGTAATAGAGTTGTTTTTTCTCTGCTCAGCTAGAGAGAAGTAACTTTCAGGTGATTTTCCAGTTTCATATTGAATCCATGCGTGGTAAATATCCTGTCGTAAGTCTATACCACCTTCACTATTCGTGAGGATTACCAATCCATCCTTTGTATTAGGAATGAAACCATAAAAAGAATGCCACCCTCGATTGTCACCAGAATGATAAATTAATTTCCATTGATTAGATAGTTTTTTTTCAAATATACCTAAACCATTCTCCCCTAATACTGGCTTTTGCATTTCCGTAACACGTTCACTTTTGATGACACCATTCCCTTTATTATGTGCATCCATGCTTGCAAGTATCAGTGTCATCATATCAGTAACATTTGTCTTAAGACCTGCAGCAGCCTGTTCAGTAAATTGGTAACTAGGGAGCTCCTCTCCAAAATATCCATAAGCTTTCGAAAGGTTATGGTTTTCAGGACCTTGTAAGAATGAACTAGATTTCATTCCTAAAGGTTTCATAATTTGTTCTTCCATATAACGATCAAACGGTATTCCGGTAACCTCTTCAATTACAAGTTGTAAAATTGTATATCCGCCACCAGAGTAAATTGTTTCTGAACCTGGTTTATTGGTAACCTCCACTGTTTCATTAAGCCATCCTTTTCCAGACAGAGACTCCTCAATAGAGTCAAGATGTTTCCCTGGTGTAACCCCGAGGTATCCTTTATGTGCAGACAGCCCTGCTGTATGGCTTAGCAATCTTCTTATTGTGACTTCATTATTATTAAACTCTGCATTGGGTAATTTCCATTTGGTCAGATATTTTCCAACGGGATCATCTAGTGATAAATGCCCTTCATCTACAAGATGTAGGATTCCCCACGCTGTAAGGCTTTTAGATATGGAACCAGCTTGAAATAATGTATCATCATTCACCGCTTTTTTTTGTCTTTTTATCTACATAACCGTAGTTTAGTGTATAAGCAATGCGCCCCTCATGTACAATCCCTATTGCAACCCCTGGTACCTCATAATTCCCCTGCCATTTTGGTACCTGTTCATCCAGCTTTTTTTTGAAATCCTCTATACTCCTATCAGTCAACGTGCCCGATTCTGCCCTCACCACATTTGTAAACCATGCTTCATTCGTAATAAATATACAAATGATGAAACATAAAATACTTTTGCATATTATCGATGCTTTTTGTCTATTCTTCATTTGCTCTACCCCTTTTTCAGAATATTCTATCCATCAATTAGAGTACTCCATTCTAATATCCCATTCTATCGATTTTTATTACTTAACCTTACAAAATTGTAATAAAAATCAAATACCTACTATTGTCCTTTATGCGAGGGAAATGAAATTCATTAAAAAGATAGACATGCAGTTATATTTATGGTTTCAGTTAATGCTCCTAAAATACTAGTTCGGTTAATCAAATAGATATATTCCAAACTACAAAAATTTATAATAGAAAAGGTGGATTTTAGTTTTAATTAGAATTTGACCAAAGTATTGCTGCAAATATTTATTCTATAAAAAGAAGAACCCCACACATTTTGATTAAAATGTGTGGGGTTCTTTTGGCTTCCTTAAATTTTCATGAAAAAGATTGATTATTTTATGTAGCTTACTAAAAAAAACATTTTGTTCAATCAACTAACAGAACAAGATTAAACACTTAACTCGTATTAGTAATTTTTACTGTTTCTGTTGATAAATATAAAAATACTGCCTAACACACTTAATGAAAGTGCAAAATATAATAACAAATCAGGTAGAAATTTCAAAGGAATAATATCAATTAATTGTAAAACAATAATGGCAAGGATACCTAAATATAGAATATTGTACAAAACATTATTTGTTTTATATAGAATTTCTCTTCCTCTTTCGTCATTTGCTTCATCACTTGATTGAAATTTTATTACATACATCTTACTTATCACTATTAAACCAAATAATAAAATTTTTAACAACAACATATGTATCACTCCTCTAGATAATCAAATACGTCGGTTAACGGCTTTTCAAATACATTTGCGATTTTAAAGGCAAGAATTAGAGAAGGATTATATTTATTCTTTTCAAGAGTAGCGATAGTTTGACGACTAACTCCCACTCTTGTTGCCAGTTCTTCTTGGGTCCAACCTTTTTCTGCTCGACAAACTACAATTTTATTATGCAACAATAGTAACACCTCTTGAGATAATTGTAATTTATTTTTTACAAATTGTAAATTATTTTTTACAATATATTTTTAAAATTAAAAATCCTCATAAAAAAGGACATAAAGATTTCTCCCCATGCCTACTAATCTTCTACTTCTTTACTGTATGTATACATAATGCGCTGTTTCAAAAACTTAATAAAAAAGAGAACTACTCTTCAAGCACTTCTCTCTTTCATCCAAACGATAAATATAAAATAAATCATTAAAAATATACTATATAAATTCCATAACGTGGGTATTGCAGCTACACTTAAATAAAGAGTTCCTAGTAACAAGCAATCATAAAAGTTTTTTTGTTTAAAAGCGATGTTTTTTTGCCATCGGTTCTATATATGTATTTAATATCCACATTAATACTTTCCATACCTTTTGTTGGCTAGGTGGTAGATGATCGTTATATACATAACTGTATTCGATCTGCTGTGTTGCACCACGATTTCGTTTGAACTCTCCAGCCCCAGCACTACAATGGCAAATTAAATTCTTTTCGATAGAATCCATTGTAATAAGGAAGGAAAGTATACGGTATAAACCTTGTTGCTGGTCAGAGTTTGTATTATAGCCAAGGATCGGCGTTGTCATAACTCCATCCCTAATGAAATAAGCAATGACACCATCAATTGTATCCCCTTTTTTTATGGCCTTTATCTCAAATAAACGATGCTGAAGAGCATTCCATAAATAAGCGGGTGTAAACATTGGGTTATGGGCAGAATATTTTTCGATATATAGTTGGTTGTATAAATGGGAAATTTGTAAAATATCCTCCTTTGTTAATTCTTCATTCGTAATGATTTCATAATTGCTTTTCTCTAATAAGCTTTTATCGTTTAATAAGTCTTTTCGTTTTTTTCGATTCATTTTTTTATAGTGTTTCGGATCAAATAAGTATATAGAACGAGACATAATTTTCTTGTAACCTACTGTAGATAGTGCTTCTGTCGTTACAGGATATAATGCGTTATTTAAAGAGCGAAATAAAATTGTATGCTCCGGAAATTTCTCAACAAATAGATTCGTAATTTGTTCGATTTGTCGTTCGTTGATAGAGTGATAAAGGTTTGTTGAAAGCATCCAATTATTTACGACAATTACTTTATTAATATTCGTTCGTCGTAGCCAACTTCCCATAAGATGAATCGGATAGGTTAATAGCTTCTCTAGCCATGGTTTTTTCAACTCCCATAGCTCTTCTAACGCATAAGATACGTAATGTGTATAAGGAGAACATACATATGAATTTTCGAACTCTGCGTTATTAAGAGTAACTGGCAAGATGAGATCATCGATTTCTAATAGAAAGAGCTCCGTGTTAACATTTTCAATACATGCTGTAACGCCCTTTTGAAAAAGAGGCAGGAAACTATCTCGCACATATGCCCCATCTTTTTTGGATTCCCAATCAATACTATGCAAAGAATGAACATCATGTAACTGAATCATTTATGCTCACCACGCCTTACAAGACTCTCTATTCTTTTTAATTTTTTATCATATACTTGAATATCGTAATGTGAAAAGAAGAACTGTGGTATCGCACACTTTTTAGTAGACCATAGTGTATGTAACTCTTTCATTACATTTGATTGACATAATTCCAGATTTTCAGGTAGTGCTTTAAGTTTAATTTCAATTTTGTCTACGCTATGCTGTATTACTTTAAATTCTTGAATGTCACTAGATGCAAACAAAATTGCTCTTCTAATGAAATCTGGAAAAATAGATATTTCTTTATTATCCAATTCACTTATTCCAATAAATATATCGTCACATCGACCATCAATTCGTTCTAACGCTAAGAATGGTGAGCCACAGCTGCACGGCGTTTTTTTCTCAATTAATATGTCATTGAGACGATAGCGTATAATCGGCTGTGTTTTCCTCATGAAATCAGTAATAATGGGAACGAATATCCCTTTCTCTTGATCTAAGTATTCTTTTTCAATATGAACGAGATCTTCATTAATGTGTAACGTCCCCTGCTTGCAGGTGGTAGCAAGAAAACCTTCTGTACATTGGTAAACTTGGTGTACTGTTTGCTTAAAAGTTGCACAAATAAAGTCTCTATCAATATCTTCAAGCACTTCTGCTACAGAGATAATTTTCTTAGGACAAATCGTAATCAGTCCTTCTTGCTGCCAATAAGCGATTTTCCGTAACATAGACGGCGGTGCAATTAAAATAGATGGCTGTATTTCATTTAATCGCGTGATATGCTGCTGAAACGAATCTAGTAAATCCAAAAAATGAAATGAGATTCGCTTATTTTTTGTCGCTTCGTATAAATTGCTATTTGCACGTAAGAAAAAAGCAATCGTGTGTTTATGTAGAATGCTAGAAGGAAGCACCTTTCCTATAATCGAGCCAGCCCACAACGTTTGTTCTTCCTCGGAAACGAGAAAAACCCCACGATTTCCACTAGTGCCTGATGATAAACCGACAGTTATATTACGAATGGTTGGTGAGAAATTCCGGGTCTTTTCTGCTTCAAATGCTACGTGAAACGCTTCTTCCTTTGAAATATGGACTGTATTTAATGTATCAAAATGTTCCATCATTACTTCTTTATCAATAATAGGGAGTGCAGCCAAATTCCCCTTTTGAATTTCATTTAAAAACGGTGTATATAACTGGCGATAAAAAGGAGACGCCTCTATCGTGAACAAAAGTTGTTTTTCTATTTGTTGTTTATGAAACTGTTCCAATTGTTTGCGATTTGAAAAACGCAAGCCATATTTAGTTTTCAAATATTGCTTGAGAATTCGTAGTTTATTCATAGTACACCCCTGCTTTAATTTTATCCCATGTATGTTCACAATGCGTTGGTACAATTTCAATCTCAGGTAATGTTTGTGATAAATGGTGTAACTTTTCAATATTCTTTCGGTAAGATTTTGGATCGCTAGTTAAAAGGTTGGCAATCTTACTAGGAAATACAAGATTTTGATACGTTTTACTTAGCCACACTGCGTCTGCACAAAGAAAGACAATTTTTTCACTCTGTAAATGGACGAATATACCGAATTGTCCTGTTGCATGTCCTGTTAAGTCAACAGCAAATAATGAGCCATCATCAAATACATCATACCCCTCTTCAAACTTTCCATATGTAGAAGGTAAGTTAAAGGATGGCTTTTGATCAATGAATGACATCCTTTTCTCTAAATCTATCGGCAGTGTATCTTTTAGACACCCTTTTAATAGAGCACCAAATTTACTTCTCTTTTTAATATCCTCATAAGCTTTTGCGAAGGTTACTATTTTCGCTTTTGGAAAGTCAGGTAAACCAGCTGTATGATCGCCATGAAAATGAGAAAGAATAATATATTTAATTTCTTCTGGCTGAATACCATCAAGAAGAAGTTGCTGTTTAATAGATTGCTCTTCCGTAAAATGAACAGGCGTAAGTTTTGCATATACAGAGTAAGGAAATTTTTTTGTCGCCTCTTTAAAATGCCCCGCGTATCCAGTATCAAATAAAATATAACCTAATACTGGATGCTCGAGTAACCCTACTGTAGCAGGAAAGCATATTTGTTTCCAACTGCCCTTGGAATATGCAATTTTTTCTGGATGTGTGCAATATCCTGTATCATATAGCTTTAAAGATTTGATTTTCATTGTATTTTCCACCAGTCTACAAATTTTGTAATTCCTTCTTCTATACTGATCTTTGGAGTATATCCTAGTTCTTCTTTAGCTTTATCAATATTTAATGTCTGGCTTTTTGACAGGACACTAACAGTATATTTTGTGAGAATAGGTTCTTTTCCAAATAAAATAGTTTTTGAGATTCCTTCTAGTATAGCCGCTAGTGAAAAAGCAGTTTTGTAGGAAATTTTTTTATATCTTACTTCCTTATCCAGACGCTTCATTACATTTTCTATGACCTCATATAAATTTACACGTTCGTCATTTGTTATATTGTACTTTTGTCCTAATGTATGTTTTGGGGAATGCATACAAAGAAGTAAAGCATCTACAACATTCTCAACATACGTAATATCAACAAGAACATTTTCTGTACCAATTCTCGGTAAGGCACCCTTTTCACATACTTTAATAAGACGCGGAAGAATCGCGTTATCTCCTGGTCCGAATAAAGCGCGCGGGCGTATTGTGATAACTGGTAAGCCATGTGTGAAAGCTTGATCAATAGCTTGTTCAGCCATGTGCTTCGTTGTTGCATAATGATTTACAAATGTATCAGGGAGTTTCGCGTTTTCTACTACATTTTGTCGCTCATCATAATAGAAATAAATACTTGGTGTTGATACGTGGATAAGGCGTTTTACACCGTACTTTTGACTTCCCTCGATAATATGTTTCGTTCCTAACACATTCGCATTATAAAAATCTTCATATTTGCCCCAAGGAGAAGAAAGTGCGCCGCTATGAAAGATATAATCTTTATCTTTACAAACTTGTAGCACACGATCCCTGTCTTCAAGAGGACAATGAACAAACTCGATTCCATTTTGTTCTAATACCTTACCGATTGTTTTATTTCTCCCCGTTGCCGTTACTTCATAGCCCATATTCTTCAGGCGAAAGGCGAGTTTTTGTCCTAGAAATCCCGTTCCTCCAGTTACTAGCATTTTCATACATCTTCACCATCCCACGATATGTCATATGTTGTTTGTTCTAAAATAGTCCGTTCATGTTTATAACTTTCACGCCATAATTTATACATGCTAAAGAACTGATAAAAAAATGGTTTCCAATCATTGTGACGATAAACGATATCTGGATAAGAACTTAGAACTTTTAACCATCGCTTACGTTTTTGTTTACTTTTTAAATAAGGAAATCCATATAGAAGCATCGCTAACCGAATTGCACACTCCGAATTTTGTCTTGGAATGAATGTATTGTTTACTGTTTCATTAAAAAAAGCCGGCAATATTTCCTCATCGAATAAATGTAATCCACTTGTAGTACGTGGATTACATTCAATCGGAATCGCATCTCCATCCTCTGTAACGATAAAATCAAAAGCAATTTGTCCTGAGAAGTTTAGCTCTTTTACAATATGTCTCACAAACTGGTCAATTTTAGGATGATTCATATGCTGAAACGCAATGGTAGCACCTAAGCCTGCCGTGAATTCCGTTTTATACGTAGAGTGAGCTAACACTTCCCCAGATTGTGCAATGCTGTAGGAACAATGCTGCGTCCCTCGTATAAACTCTTGCATAATATAATTCGACTTATCTATCATGCTTTCTTTTAGAGCATCCTCTTTTGTAATAAATTCCACTTTATCAGAAAAACGGGAGAAAATTGGCTTTCGTACAAAAGGAGTATGAGCTGGTGTTTTGTGCATCATTGAACGTATCGCTTCTTCATCATCTATTCTATATGTTGCAGGTACTTGCCACCCTAAATTCGCTACGAACTGAATAAATTCCCACTTATTATGCAGTAATGAAAGTTTTTGAAAATCATCTACTAATATATGACAAAACGCGCTTAACTCTTCTCTATATTTAGATATATAAAATATTTCTTCACAAGTAGGAATAAGCAAATCCACATTATGACGTTGAATAATGGATAGTAGCGCACGGATACTTTCATTTGTTTTCCACTTTGGAGAAGGAATTTCATAAAAGTAATCCGTACTGGATGAGACTTTACTTAATGGATAAGGAATACTATCTGCAATAATAACGGTATGTCCAGCGTTATGAAACAGTCTGCATACATGCAGAGTTGCTGGTGCACGTGCCCCTGTAATTAATACTGTTTTCTTAGTATTCAAGAAGGATGCCCCCGATTGAAAGTCCTGCAGAAGTACCTAATAATAGTATTTTATTTCCACGTTGCACTTTCTTTTGCTTAATCGCCTCGAAAAGAGCGACTGGAATAGATGCGGAAATCATATTACCGTAGTCTTCAAAAATGGTCATAAAGCGCTCTTCATCAACCCCTAATTTTTTACGAATGAGTCTCATAGCTGGTCCACTTGCTTGGTGAGGAACAATTAAATCAATATCGGCTAGAGTATAACCAGTATCCATAAGTAGCTTGTCAATAAACTTCAACAAATACTTAGAAGATAGTTTAAAAATGGCTCTTCCATTCATATCGAACAAGAAGTCTTCTTTTCGTTCCTCACTATACTCGCGAGGATGAATCATCGTTCCACCGCCACGAATTTCTGATAAATGCGCACCAGAGCTATATGTTTCCATATGGGAAGCAATAATAGAAGATGTATGATCGCCTTTTGTTATTACTACAGCTGCCGCACCGTCACCGAATAAAATACTGCTTTCATTTTGTCCCCAATTTAATCCAACAGAAGAAATTTCAGAAGAAATGATAACAACATTGTTGTATCTCCCGCATTCCATTGCGTAAGAAATTGTATCAAGTGCTGTTATGAAACTTAGACATGTTGAATTGATATCAAAACATGGAATACCAGAATGCTGTAGCCCGAGCTGTTCTTGAATAAGTGATGCAGTAGAAGGGATCGCCTGTTGAATCGTTCCGCTTCCGCAAATAATACAATCGATATCATCCCAAGTTAACTTCGCATCTTCTACAGCTTTTTTTGCAGCTTCAGCCCCCATATAAGAAGACGTTTCCCCATCAACAAAATATCTTGTTTTTACTCCAGCTTTTTTTAATGTCCAGCCTTCTGGCACATGTAGCATACGATCTATTTCAAAAGAATCTACCTTTCGTTTTGGAAGATATGTACCGATTCCCTTTATACTAATATATCTTTTCATTTTCTATCGCCTCTTAATCTTTTTATAAATTTAAAAACCCTTTACATCTAAACATCGTTGAGGATACATACAGAAAGTCCTTTTATAAAATTCTGCTATCCCCTTATGTACTTCTAATCCTATTTCTCTTCAAAAAAGAGCAAGCTCTCTACTTGAGAACTTGCTCTTTTTGCATGAGAATTCTTCAAATACATACTCTGGAAAAAAACTTTTATATCAATTTAATTATATTATAACAATTATCCGAAAATATTTAATAGTATTTTTTGTAAATAAAAGTGAAAATGTGGTATGAATTTACGTGAGATGGTAGTTTATTGAGCAGCAAATATACACATATGGAGTGTACATACATGTAATTTCAACATCTTCTATTTCCCATTTTGATTTCACAAAAGTTACTGTAATTTAAAACCTAAAGTATGTATCTCCATATCTTTTATACCTATTTACTATTCTATTGAGATTGAAATATGATAAATCAAACTGAGGTAGTAAATTCAAATAAAAAATCTACTACTTTTGCAGAAGAAATCTTCATTAACTTCAGATGTAATCATACTTGAATAGTAAAAGAGCGCTATTTTTTTTATTAGAATCGAGGTTTTTTTACGCTTGATTGCAATTAATATTTTTCAGTTAATAGATGTGTAGCCATATACCTATCAGTAATCTTTGTATTAACAATTATGCGTAACTTCTAGGTCATTATTAGCATAAATTGTTCCGTAAGTAGCACAAAATAACATTCCACCACAAACCTCACTACTCACTTGAAAGTTTATGTTATCTTCAAATGTATCTATACTATTAGGTCTAATTGTATCTACAAGTTTTTTGAAATCAAGAACCGGTAAATATTTCGTTATGATTTCATAGCTTAATAAATTATCTTCATTATTATATGCATTATATTTCTGAATTTCTCTATAAATCGGACTTGGACTATACGGATCATATTGCAATTGTCCATTTTCATCTTCGAATTTTTTTATTTCTTCTTTTACTATATAATCTGGATAATCTTCACTACTTTCATCTTCATCACCAAATTCCCAAAATGGATATTCTATATCACATAAATGCATTATAATCCACATTAGAAATTGCTCATTTATAAATCCAACATTGGTTTCTAACTCTTTGAATCTATTACCATAATATTTTTTAGCTTTTTCTACCTTTTCTTCTTGAGTCATATTATCCTTCGCCCCTGTTATATCACATCCATCTAAATCTATAAAAATGCTATTGAATTTACCTAAAATGCCCAAATCAACAGTTTTACTCCAGTAGCCTTCACCATCTTTATCAATTATTATCATAATATCCTCCATTCTGCTTTGTTCGTTGCATAAGAAAAAGTGACTCTTTCTTAATAAGAATCACTTCCATTATTTTATAACTTTTCCCTCATTAATCCTCAATTTCAATTCCAGCTTGTTTAAATGGTTCTAATACTTTTGGGTAACACATTGAAATATATTTCACTGTTTTTAGATTGTTTAAATTTTGAAATCCTTCAACAGATATTACATCAAACAAACTGTCTTCACCATCCCAATCTGGCTTTAAGATATGATAAATTTCATTTCCTCCATCAAAGCAAAGGGATTCAATCTTTTCCAAATCACTTGTTTCCAAAATTAACTCTTCTAAAAAATCTCTAATTTGAACAATTGGCCCAGCTCCTGAATACCATTCGAAATTATTCGTATACTTTTCTATTAAGTCTTTTAATTCTTTTAAAAATAATGGCTCTTTATCTAATAAAGCTTCAATTACTACTAATTTAAAATTAAAATCCTGAAATATCTCACTCTTCCCCATTTTAAATCCCTCCAATGTTATAATATCCTTACCCAAATTATTATAAGTAAAACATATCCAATTGCAGCTACTTTATTTCTTTCAATATCATATTAAAAAGGGATATGCTTAATTGCCTGACCACAATCGAGAAAATATGCATTAAAAATATTTTCTTACTAATTATATTCTTTATATACTTACCTTCGCTTCTCTAGCATCCTGTTTCTTAATTAAGTCTAAGTAAAAATACGAGACAGTTGTGTTGTAATAAGGAGAAATAAATATGAATGACAGATTAAATGTAAACATACCTATAAATGCTGTTAATAAAAACCAACTAATAAAAGATAACCAAAGAACAAATAACTTGAACTTTTGCCCTTTCATTATTCTTTTACTCTCCCTTAGTGCTTCACTTGCTGTATAATCCGGATTCTCTATTAAAATATAATATGCCATTGAATAAGAAAAATATTTAATAATACCTGGAACAATTAATAACAGGCTCCATAAAAATAGAAAAATAGCCTGCAACACTCCTAATTTCATTGATTTAAACAAATTGTTCTTCCTAAACCCCACAAATACATCGTCCACCTTAGCATCTTCATTTTTACCTAAGCGTAAGGTGAAAACAGAATACCCATAATTAAAGATACCTTGTATGACACTGTAAATTAAGAAACAAATCAGTCCTATAAAAACATAACTTAGAATAAGTAAAACTATTGCTGTTGGATCTACTTGTGGTTGCCCACCAATTGAATAAATCAAGAAAACATCCAAACCAATTACCCCAATAAACAGGCCAAATATTAAATATATAAAACTAGCGATCGCTGATGCACTTAAAGTTGGTACAAAATAGTATAACGCCGATACCCCTATACTTACTCCCCATTTCCCATCTAACGAATTAAGTGCTGCTTTCTTTAAATTTCTGATCAAACTTGCGCCCTCATTTTTCCATAATTTAGTTAATGAAAATTTTACAAATAAAAGAACTTGTAGCAAGCCCCACTACAAGTTCTTTTAGCTAAACATTTTAGCTTACCAAAACAAAATATACTTTCTACACAATCGGGGTTAATTTCTAAAATATGGTTTATTAAAGTCATTATATAACATAATTACGAATATTTGTTGAACATTCTGTTTTTTTGATAAATCCTCTAAAAAAATTCTTCCTTATGTTCATCTAGATGTAGTAACTCATGTAGCAATATATCTATCATTATCTTTCTCAATAAATCCCATCCTCTTGTTTTCCACAAAAAAAAGACACAGAGATTTCTCCCCATGCCTACTAATTCCTACTTCTTCACCGCATGCACATAATGCACCGTCTCAAAAGCTTCTAAATAATCATTTCGTCCTTCAAAATATAATTTATTTATGTCTTCTGGCGATAAATGCTCATAAATGAGTAAGCCCGCCTTATCTAATAGTGCTTCCATTTCGGTATAAGAAAAACATGATTTCATCGGTTCTCCGCCTACTGCAGCCATTTTTACCATATTTTCAACTCGATTGGACAATCCTTTTTCCGTAAATAAGTTTTCATCCGGATAATCGAATAAGATAGAGCTTCCCTCTGGAACCATCTCGAATAAGTATTCTATTAAACTAGAAAGCTCCTCTTTCGTTAAATAGTACGTAACACCTAATAGGCTAAAGAAAGTCTTTTTATTTTCAAATCCTTCATTTACTAATGTTTGCTTCGAGAAATCTTTAGTGAAATCCATCGAAACAAAATGAAGATTGCTTGGCATTTCATACTCTGCTTCTTTCACTCTTTGTATTTTAAACGCTTGCGTAGAAGGATGATCCACTTCAAATATTTCTATTTTATTTTCTAATTCTCGGTGTCTAAAACTAAATGTGTCTAAGCCCGCACCGAGTATGACGTATTGTTTTGCTCCTAATGTAATCTCATGTAGTAATACTCTTTCACAATATGCCGCGCGTGCCAAAGGTGTTGGTGATAATTGAACTTGTGTAATCCATTTTAATATTTCTTGTGGATTGTCTTGAAACTTCTGTGCAATGTCTGTATTGAAAAACTGTATTCCTTGAACCATATTCGTTTCAATATCGTTACGTTCTTTTTGTGGAATGAAATCTTTAGCTACATAATCATCAAAGATTTTAGGACGATCAAATTCACTATGATACGCCCTTCCGAAAGCTGATACTAGCGACGTTACACTCGCTTCACCTTTTTTCACACACATACACTCCTTCATTTTCACAACAAAAATAGGGTTCCCCTGGCCAGGAGAACCCTATTATACACTTTATTTTTATATTGGTAAATTATAGCATAAATAAGTTTTTTTGTCAAGTTTTTAGCCTGCTAGCACGCCAACAATTTGAATATTCTCTAACAGGAAAATTGTCGATTCACACCGAATACCCAAATTATAACAATACATATGGAGGCCAATATGAAAAGATTAGTGATCATTACCGTAGGAAAAACACACAGCGGAAAAACTACATTTGCTAAAGAACTAGAAAAAAAGTTACCCCACTCTTTCGTTATGGATCAAGATAACCAAGCTGAATTCATTAACACGCATTATGAAAAATTACAGCCGGACGAAGGCCCAAATACATTTAAGCACGGTCTTTCGAAATTCATTGTTGATTATGCAAAAGAATATACAAATCTACACCTTATTATTTGCAACTCCAATCGCAGTAAAAACGGAAGATTATATTTACTAAACGAATTATTTCCACAAAATAAATATGTACGCATACTCGTTCATTTTGACATTCCTGATGAAGTACTTTACGAAAGAATAGCTCGAAGCACGCGAAGTACCAATATTTTTAGAGGTGGTTATTCTAGTTTTAAAGAAGTACTCGATCGACAACAGGCTGAATCGCAACATGAAGATGTGGTGGATCCGATAGAAAACGAGGCTAATTATTTGTTTGTCATTCGTAATAGTAAGGATGTAAACTCTACTATAGAAGAAATTATTCATCTAGCTAAAGATTTGCCCCCTACTCCAAAATAAAAGAATTTAAAAATTACATAATCATAGATTATTATGCAAATCCTTCCTCTAACCACTTAACATGGTATATAATGATAAGATAATCTACTTCTATATGCTCAATTTTACACAAAACAGCTCATGCATATGAAAGAAAAGAGGTATAAAAATATGAAAACAAAACAAACAATCGCTGCGTCTACACTAGCTTTAGCAATGATTGCTGGCGCAAACTCTGCTCATGCGGAAGTAACTGATGCTACTCCTCAGCAAAGTACGGGAGATCGATTAGCTGAAATTAAGCAACATAGACAAGAGTTAGATGCGAAATTGCAGCAACACAAAGAAAACGTGGATCAAACATTGAATGAACTTAACAAGGTTAAGGAAAATGTTGATACGAAGGTTAATGAACTACATGAGCGTAAACAAGTTGCTGATGAAAAAATTAACGAAATGAAACAACGTAAACAAGAGTTAGATGCAAAACTTCAGCAAGACAAGCAAATCGCCGAAGATAAAATCGCTGAAATTAAAGAGCATAAAAAACAAGTAGAAGATAAAGTTGCTGAAGTGAAAGAACATAAGCAAAATATCGATAATAAGGTTAATGAGATTAAAGAACATAAACAAACTGTCGATGAAAAAGTGAATGAAATTAAACAACATAAAGAAAATATCGATCAAAAGGTTAATGAACTTAAGGAAGTTAAAAAACAGGTAGATGAAAAATTAGCTGAGTTAAAGAAAGCAAAACAAACTGCTGAGGACAAACTTGCTGAGCTAAAAGAAAACAAGCCGAATACTGGAAACACGTTAGAGGAACTTAAGAAAATTAAAGGCAATTTAGATAGTCTTTCCGCTAACTTAGAACTAGCTAAACAAGATGTAAAAAACAAACTAGCTGAATTACAAAAAGCTAGAGAAGATTTACTAAATAAAATTAACGAAATGAAACAAGCGAAACAAACTGTTTCAGACGATTTAACAAAGAAAAAACAAGACTTAGATATTAAAATCAACGACTTTAAACATACTGAGAAAAAAATTGATGACAAATTAGCTGAGGTACATACTACGAAGCAAAATGTAGATAACAAAATTAATGAAGTATCTCAAGCGAAACAAACTGAAACAAAGACTGGTACTACAAACACAAACAACAATGCTAGAGAACTTCCTAACGCTGGTAGTGAGCAATCAAATAATATGGCTTTAGGTATGTTATCTGTCTTGGGCGGCGTTTTATTAGTAACACGAAATAAAATTAAAGCGTTATTCTCAAAATAAGGCCCTTATAACTATATTTTATACAAAGGACAACCGCACATTTATGTGCGATTGTCCTTTTTCTTTATATTAACTTCCCATCTCGAAGCGTCAATATACGATCACATACATCAAGCATTCTTTCATCATGTGTAATCATAATTGCTGCTTTTTGACTCTCTTTCACTTCGCGTTTCATCATTTCAACAACTTCACGTGCGCGTTTTGAATCTAAGCTTGCCGTTGGTTCATCCGCTAATATTAAATCTGGATTGTTCATGAACGCACGAGCGATTGCGACCCTTTGCTTTTCTCCACCAGACAATTGATTTGGATAATGATTTTTTCTTTCTCCTAATCCAAATGCTGCTAATAAATGATCCGCACGCTTTTCTGAGTCTTGTTTGTTTTCTTTTTTAAGCTTTGCAATGTAAAGCAATTGTTCTTTCACATTTAAATATGGAACAAGATTTGCGAACTGGAAAATGAAGCCGATTTTTTTTAAGCGAATGTCTGTCATTTCCTTTTCCGATAACTTCGTAATATTTTGCTCACGAATGTAAATATCCCCTTTTGACGGTGATAATAAAGCACCCGCGATTGATAATAACGTACTTTTCCCTGATCCAGAAGGACCGACGATTCCGATAAATTCTCCAGCTTTTACATCAAGCGAAATCGGATGAAGGGCTGTTACTTCCGTATTCCCTTCTCCGTACACTTTACTTACTTTGTCTAATTTCAATAATGAAGTCATTACATCCCGCCTCCAATTGCTTCTAATGCATCAACTTTTAATACTTGGTATAACGAAATAAGTGTTCCTAAAATACTAATTACGATAAAGATTGCTGCATATTGTGCAATCATCGGTGTTGTTAATAAGAACGGCATACCTGCTGGTAAAATTTGTTCTAGTCCTTGTACAAGAACAATACTGATTACCATTGCAACGACTGATAAGAATAACGCCTGTACGACTAAGCTATTTGCTAAATAAGAATTCTTCGTACCGATTGCTTTTAATACGCCTAATTGCTGTGTTTTTTGCAATGTAATGACGTAGAAGAATACACCGATTAGTAACGCAGCGATAACAAGTAAGAATGCAATGATCATCGTTAATGTTCCTTGCTCTTCTTTAAATCCTGGAATACTTTGCAGTACTTCTTTTTTGTCGATAACATGTGCATTTTTAATTTCTTTATCTGTATTCAGCGCAATTGCACTATAATCTTTTTGGTTTGGTTGTGAAATAGAGCCCCATACGTCTTCATTTACATAAACGACTGGTGTATGGCTAAACATTTGGTCTTTCGTAAATCCAACGATTGTAAATTCTGTCTTTGAAACAGGATCAATAATTGTATCTCCAATATCGATTCCTTTTTCTTTAATAGATTCATCAGCAACCATTTCGTTATTTGCTGTACTTAATTTCTCACCTTTTACAATGTTCGGTTCTAAAAATGAATCACGTTCACTTGCGAAAATGGCAACATCCACTTTTTTCGAACTATCTTTCTTTTCATACGTTGAAACTTTCACGCGAAACGGAACGGCCTCTTTCTCGCCTACTTGATTTACTACGTTATCTACATCGTCTTTCTTAATTTGTGAACGAAGTAATTTATTTTCCGCATCATCTGCTAAAACGAACTTATTTGCCTCCATATTTTGAATCGATGAAGCATTATCATATGATAGTCCATTTGCTAATCCTGAAATAACAAGAACTAAAAATGATAATAACACCATAATCAGTCCGATTAATCCGTATCTTAATTTTGATTGTTTTAATTCACGCAGAGCTAAAAACATTATGCTCGCCCCTTCCTCTTTCTTTCTATGCACTAATCATAAAAAAGAAATATGAACGGAATATGAACAGAAGATTACAGAGGGGAAGATTAAATTTTCAGAAAGTATTGAAAACAATCCAAATCCTTGATACAATTCAGTCAAATAATATTGACCGAGTAATTTTATTTGAGGAGCTGATCATGTTGAAGCCCATGTTCACACTAACTACTTATAGCCAACTAAAAGCAATAAGCGATCCACTACGTGTCGAAATGATGATGCGTCTATGCGAACGTCCTTATACCGGGCAACTACTATCTGAAAAATTCGGCATTCCAAGGGCGAAAATTCATTATCATTTAAAAGAATTAGAAAAGAATGGTTTTATAGAAATTGTTTATACAGAAGAAAAGAATGGCATCGTTCAAAAGTTTTATCAATCTGTCGCTAGAGGCTTTACCCCTGCTGCTGAACTATTACCTCATTTAGAAATATTAAGTGAATCAGGTCGCCAAATCTTTTTACAAATGACGGAAATGACGAAAAGCCATATTCTCGCTGCGCCAGAAGAAGCTTTTACATTACGAAAAGTAAGTGAAGACCCTGCTGAGTGGAATTACGTTTCATCCTGCTGGGAGTTTGATGCCACGCCAGAACAATTTCAAGTGTGGGTGAAAAAGTTTTATGAAGTGATGGCTGAATTAAACGAGATCACAAAAGATGCGGATAAAGATCCAAATAGTAAATCTTATTACATTTCTACTACTGCACTGCAAATCGATGAGCGAGCGATGCAGCGATTTGTGAAAAAAGAAGAAAAATCGTAATACGATTTTTTTTACACTAACGGTCAAAATTATTTTACCGAATAATTTTTTTATAAAGGAGTGGATTAAATGGACATATTAAAAAACCGGAATTTCCTCTTACTGTTTTTAGGGAGAATTTTTACAAACATAGGAGATAGCTTGTATTATGTAGCCGCGATGTGGCTCGTATATAAATTAAGTGGCAGTCCTTTCTATTCTGGATTAGCTGGTTTTCTGACGTTATTACCTTCTGCACTTCAATTTCTTACTGGGCCATTCGTTGATAGATGGTCAATCAAAAACACCCTAGTCGTCACACAAGTTCTGCAATGCGTCCTAATATTAATCATTCCTATTACACACTACTTCGATCTATTAACAGTTCAACTACTACTTATCATCATGCCCATCGTAGCCTTTATCGAACAATTCGCCTATCCCGCACAATCGAAAGCTTTACCACTTCTACTGAATAAAACACAATTATTAAAAGGAAATTCACTCTTTTCATTTGCGTATCAAGGCATCGATTTAATTTGTACGACTCTTTCTGGCATATTAGTAGCACTACTTGGTGCCATTACTTTATATGTGGTCGATTCCTTAACATTCGCGATTACTGCCCTATTATTCTTTTCATTGAAAATGCCAAAGCAAGCAGAAACCAATACATCGCTATCAACTAAACAATATTTCACTGATTTAAAAGAAGGTTTTTCGATTGTCTTCCGTTCATTAATGGGCGTATTCTTAATCGGTTCAGTTGTCGCTAATTTTTCAATTGGTATGACGATGGCGATACTCCCTTCTTTCGCTGATTCTTTAGGAGGCGTGAAATCATATGGCTTCTTCCTAGCTGCTATATCAGCCGGCAGTTTAATTGGAGCATTATTCAGTTCATGGGTTGGTAAACGCAATGTTGGCCACGTCTCTATTATTGGCTTTGCGACTGGCGCTATCTTTTGGTTTCTCTCTACGATCGTACCGTTTCAATGGCTGTCTATTCTCTTATTCGGCCTAGCTTGGATTCCAATTGGTGCGACCAACATATTATTCGCGACAATTAGTCAAATTGTAATCCCAAATCAATATATCGGACGGATCAATTCAGTCATGCGAAGTATGGGCACAATTGCTATGCCGTTCGGTTCTTTAATTGGCGGATATACAGCAAATATATTTAGTAGCCAACTTATTTTTGCGCTCGCTAGCATCGGGATTTTATTCATTTCTCTCGTATGGCTGCTTCATCCAAAATTACGAGCATTGCCGAAAGCTGATGAAATTACAGCGGATGCTTTTGGGGTTCGGTTTAAAGTAGAGCGCGGGAAAGGTACGGCTTTATAGCAGGAACAAATTTAACCCCGTTCTAAATTTGGGACGGGGTTATAATTATAATTATTTAATTTTGAATGAAAAATCCTTCACTAAAAATATAACAATAGCACCAACTAAAACGTTCAGTTAACGATTTGATGGCCAAGACCCCTGCATTTTCCTTAATTGAATAATTTGTCCTGTATGGTAAGCATCATGAAGCATGATGTCTAGTAATTTCCCCTCTAATGAATTTTGCTCAAGCTCTCTTTCGGAAATTGCACTTAATACCTGTCTTAAATTACGTTGAGCATCTTCAGAACGTTCAACGACTTGCTTCCATTCCATATCACTATTAGATTGATTGGTTAGATAGAAGGTTTCACCACCGTCGAGATTATTTGTCCATTCACGGCCTTCTAAGTTTGCAACAAGCCTCTCTTTGTAATAAATGAGATGATTAACGTTCTCCCAAATGGTATTCGCTGCCTCACCAGATGGTTTCCACATAGCCTGTTCGGCTGTAAGTCCTTCTATAGCATGTTTAAACGGTGCATACCAACTCTCTTTATCGAATGTTGAATCTAGTACGTTTAATAACAAGTCAATTCGTTTCAAAGTAATTTCCTCCCTAAATAGTTAAAGTCTCAATAAAATCCTTATAACTCTGTAGAGATTCTACATTTTCAAATAAACTTCCTCCTGAGCTCACTCCACAAACTCGTCCAATTATGTAATGAAAATGACTTACATTATTTCACTTTACACGTATACTAGAGACCAAAAAAGAAGAGGCCGTTCCGAAGCAGCCTCTTCCATCTATTTCGGAAGCTCCACCTGAACAGTAGTCCCTTCCCCTTTCGTACTATACACTGAAACGTTTCCGTTATGCAGTTCTACAATCTTTTGCACAATCGATAATCCTAAACCGCTACCTTCTACGTTTCTTGCCCTTGCCGTATCTACTTTGTAAAAACGATCAAATATACGATCCATCTCTTCTCTTTCCATACCGATTCCGTTGTCTGATATAGAAATCATCACACTTGATTCTAATTCTTCTACAACAAATTCAATCGTTCCAGCATCATTTGAAAACTTAATGCTATTCGTAAAAATATTGCTCCATACTTGATGAAGTAAGTTTTCATCACCTTGTATTGTAATGTCCGGCACATCAAATTCCACAGCGATATCTTTTTCCCGCCATTTCCATTCGAGCATAAAAATGACGTCTTTAATTTGCTTCTGCAAATTGAATTCTTTTATTTGTAATACTTTCTCTTCTTTATCTAAAGAAGCGAGCGTAAGTAACTGTTTACATAAACTAGACATTCGCTTACTTTCACCCTCAATAATTCGTAAGTAATGATTTCTTTCTTCTTCACTCATCTTTTCTGATTGCAATGTTTTCGAAAAACCTTGTATAGAAGAAAGTGGCGATTGAAATTCATGCGAGACGTTCGAAACAAATTCTTGTCTCATTTCATCTAATTCTTTTATACTCTTCGTCATCTTCTGGAAGCTTGTAGATAACGTACCAATTTCATCTTTTCGTTTTACATCTAATTCAATTTCATATTTACCACTCGCAATTTTTTGCGTAGCCTTCGTAAATTTACGAATGGGACGAACGATGTAACCTGCTGCAATCGCAATAAAGATAATACTTAATAGTACGATAAATCCAAGTAATACCGCTAAGAAAATTCGCATCTCGCCAAATTGGTTCTGAATGTCGGGACGAATAAATAAAGCGTACTGCTTATCACCGTGTTGCACTGGTACACCGACACTATTTATTAATTCATTATCGAAAAATCCTGTAATAAATAAGCGCGTTGGATATGTGGAAACACCATTAAACGTTTCCCCTTGTAATACTTTATGAACTGTATCGTCGCTAATAGACGTCTTACGAAACGCATTTCCGATACGCTTTCCATTCTTTTGATCATCGACAATATAAATTTCATATCCTAATTTCGCAATAGAATGTAAATATGCCTCTTGATTTCCTTCACTTTGCTTTTCATATAATGACTTAACTTCTTCCGCATACGTTAAAATCTTCTCACTGTTATACGGTTTTAACTTCACTTGATAATATACGTTCGTTAATAAAAAGCCGATAATACTACTGAGTAGCATAATACCGACTGTCATAAAAACAAATCTAGAATATAGTGATTTCATCTTATTTCAGCTCCAACTTATAACCGAGTCCGCGCACCGTTGTAATTTGAAAATCATCCGTTCGTTTTGAGAAACGATCTCTTAGTCGCTTCACATGAACATCAACTGTTCGTTCATCTCCTTCAAAATCCATTCCCCATACTAACTCAATTAACTCTTCTCTTGAAAATGTTCTCCCAGGATAACTAGCAAGTTGTGATAATAATTCAAATTCCTTTAACGGAAGTAAAATCGTCTGGCCGTTACACTTCACTTCAACACCTTTACGATCAATTGTCGTACCGTGCAGCGTAATAGTATCAGCACTCAGCATTTGATAACGACGTAGTAATGCTTTCATACGGAAAATGACTTCAGCTGGCTCAAATGGTTTTACAATATAATCGTCCGTACCAGAAATGAATCCTTTTTCTTTATCAACTAACTGATCTTTCGCAGTTAATAAAATAACCGGTATATCATGATACTTCCGGATTTCTTCACATAACGTATAGCCATCAACAAACGGCATCATAATGTCTACTATCGCAAGATGAATATTTTCTTTCTCTAATACGACTTGCGCTACCTTTCCATCTTCTGCTTCAAAAACTTTAAACCCCTCTTTTTGTAAATGGTAATGTAACAACTCTCTAATATGCTTATCATCATCAGCTAATAAAATATGTATCATCTTCATTAAACCCTCTCTTGTTCATCCTTCTACATCCTTACCTTAAGAAACAATTGGATTTTTTGCAAGAAAAAGAAAAACAAACCAACATTTTAAGATAAATAAAAAGAATCTATTTTGAAAAAAGATTATTCAAAATAGATTCTTACGTTTTAGTATTAAGATTATTTTAATGAAAAGTAATTTCTATGCTTTAGAAATATCAACAAATCCTTCTCCAAATACGTCACGAACATCGTGGATAGCGATGAACGCAGCCGGATCTGTAGTTTGAACAATCCGTTTTAGCTTCACTACTTCTTGCTTATTAATAACAACATAAAGAATTTCCTTCGGAGTTTTCGTGTAATAGCCATGACCTGAGTACACAGTAACCCCTCTGCCCATTAAGGTAGTTACCTTCCCGGCAATTTCATTCGGGTTATCAGAAATGATTGTAATGGCTTTCTTCGGATTTAAACCTTCAATTACAAACTCCATCACTTTCGTTGCTACATATAGCATAATAATTGTTATCATCAGTTTTTCTGCACCAATGATGAAATAAGATGAAAACGCAACAATTAAATCGAAGAACAGTAAACCATAGCTAATGCTCCACCCTAAATATTTATGCGTCATCCTTGCTAAGATGGTAGTACCTGCTGTTGTTCCGCCAACGCGAATAATAAGACCAATCCCGCACCCAATAAATATTCCTCCGAAAATGGCATTTACAAGCATTTCATCCGAAGCAATCGTCCAACCTTCTGTCAAATGAAGGAATAGCGAGTTCGTAACTACAGCAATAATCGTATAAATTGTTGTAATCTTATTCAAAAATTTATAACCAGCTATTAACAAAATCGCATTTAAAATTAAGTTAACTAAGCCTGGTGACCATTCAAATAAATAATACGTAATAATCGTGATACCAGTTACTCCACCCTCACCAAACTCGTTCGGGATAACAAACAAATTGACACCTAACGCAAAAAGAAATGCACCAATAATAATAAAAATAATGTCTGTCGTTCTTTTTTTCATACAGTACCTCACTTCTTATGTAAATATTTATTCTGTCATAAACTCTCACCATTATATCGTGGAATATTCAAATCGAACAGTGGTTTATTTTTATTTTAATATAGGATGATAAAACAACTTTATCCTATACCCACATGTAATTTAAAAAGTAAAACAACTGTATTTATTATGTACTACAAGTAAAGTTTTGATTTCACATGCAATTGACGCTTAAAAATGAATATGAACACTCACTCGCACAAACTTCGAACACAAAGCAAATAGGCGAAGCTATAGAATAGACTTCGCATCAAACATTTGATCACAGAGATTTATATTTATACATTCCAGAAATAAATTTACTTATCTTTCTCCATATATTCTTTAATCTTTCGTTCTTCCCACTCTTTTCCGAATATCCCGACTGGAAAAGTTGTCAAACCGTGTATAACGATACCGATCCCCCAACCTGCAAGTGGATATAAAAACCATAATTTACTTGAATCAGAGCTTATATTTATAAAAAAAAGCATTAAGTTAACTAGTATATACACCGTTAAATGAATATAAAACGCTTGTAAATTCTCCACTCTTTTTTTAGCTCGTAAATAATTCTCATCTCGCTCCATATATAAACACCTCTTTCATTATTGTATTTTTTAAATTCGCTCCGATCTAAACATCATATTCTAATCGGAAATCCCTTATTCTCAATAAAATACAAAACAAAAAAGTACCCATCAAATAATCATACACATGATCATTTGATGGATACTGCATGATACATTTGTTATTTACAGAAGTCTAATTAAGACCAAATCCAAACATCATCATTATTTTCAGCGTTGCTCTTTACCTCATGAACCTTTTCAATGTTGTCCGTTGTGTTCCAGTTAATAGAACTTCCGCCCCATCCTACATACTTCATATCAATTTTTACTTTCTCACCTGTATGAAATACTTGTCCCTTCGTTAAGAAAACATCAATAATATCTTTTTTCCCGTTTAGTGATGGATACTCAACTACGACATATGTAGTAGCACCGTCTCCCTCATCTTCCATCGTTCCTATTTTTGATACTTCACCAATTACATAATCAGGAGAACCGTCTTCTTTCATATGCATGCCCAACTTGTTTGTTGTATTTTCAACTGCAGTTGCAACCATATATTCTGCAAAATTACGCATCATAGATCCAGTAGCTTTAACTTCATCCCCTACTTTCACATTTGAAAGGGTATCTATATACACACTTACAGGCTCCTCATATTGCTTAGATTTTACAACAATTACACCGTTATCTACTTCTACTACTCGTCCTTCTAATGTTGAGAAATTCGATTCAATAGAAGCCGCACTCGCTTTTGTTACTTCTAATCCTGGTAAATTTGTTCCTGATAATGCTGCGATCCCTAAAGCACCTGCTAAAATTATTTTTTTCATACCCATATGTAACCTCTCCATTCATGATGATTTTATTTTCGATTGGATACGACCAACCTGTAATCATTATAGTTACAGGTTATAGAAAATAGCAACCATCTTTCTTATGCAATGTTGCATAAGAAAGATGGTTTTTAAATATATTCAACACAAATGTTAAATTCTTGCATCACAGCAGGTAAACGGATTGATGATGAAGAAAATAAATGTGATTCATCATATTTATCAATGCTACAGTTTGTATAATTGTAGTCCATTACATTATGTAAGAGAAAGAAACAGTAAACAAAAACATAGACAAAAGTAGGCAAAGTAGTTTATTTACACAAGAGTATCAAATCCAGGTCAGAAAGATGATTTAGAAAATCAGGTTGAGTTTCGCAAATGCACGAGGGATGATTGTAGATAAAGTTATCAAAGATATTGGTAGCGGATTAAACTACAAAAGAAAACAGTGGAATAACCTGATTGACAGTTGTATGGAAAGAAATATTTCGACGATCATCATTGCACACAAAGATAGATTTGTACGTTTTGGATATGATTGGTTTGAAAAGTTTCTTCGTAAAATGGGAGTGGAAATTATGATTGTTAACAATGAAAAACTATCTCCTCAAGAAGAACTTGTTCAGGATTTAATATTTATCATTCATGTATTTAGCTGTAGAATATATGGGTTGAGAAAATACAAAAAGAAAATGTCGGAGGATGAAGACTTATGAAAAGAGCATATTTAATAGAAATCAAACCGACAACTGAACAAATTAGTAAAATCCGTCAAACTATTGGAGTGTGTCGATATGTATATAACCTGTATATCTCTAAAAATAAAGAGGTATATGAGTCGGAGGGGAAATTTCTTAGTGGCTATGACTTTTCCAAATGGCTAAACAACATTCATACAAAAGAGTGTGACCAGTGGATTAAAGAAGTGTCGAGCAAAGCGGTAAAACAAGCGATTATGAATGGAGATAAAGCTTTTAAGCGATTTTTTAAAGGTTTATCTAAGTTTCCACGATATAAAAAAAAGAAGAAGCAAGATGTGAAGTGCTACTTTCCGAAAAACAACAAAACAGATTGGACAGTAGAAAGACATAGAGTAAAAGTTCCTACAATTGGTTGGATAAGGTTAAAAGAGTATGGATATATTTCAAAAAATACAACTGTAAAAAGTGGTACAGTATATCAAAGAGCAGGAAGATACTATGTGTCTATACTCTGTGAAGTGAAAGAAGTAAAATCAAATGTAACTCTAAATGCAGTAGGTCTAGGAATTGATTTGGGAATTAAAGACTTTGCTGTACGTAGCGATGGAAAAACTCACAAAAATATAAATAAAACAGTACAAGTAAAAAAGATAGAAAAACGGTTAAAACGTGAACAACGCTCTTTATCACGCAAATTTGAAAATATAAGAAAGAGAGGTGAACAACCTGCTGTTAATAAGAGAGCGAATATAGATAAAAACATTCTTAGGGTGCAAAAACTACATGCTAGGCTAGCAAATATTCGATTAGCGTATGTAAAGTCTATTGTAAATGATGTGGTGAAAACCAAGCCAACGTTTATTACAGTAGAAGATTTGAATGTGAAAGGTATGATGAAGAACAAACATCTATCTAAAGCTGTAGCACAACAATGTTTTTATGCTTTTAAAACATTGTTATCAACGAAATGTAGGGAATATGGAATTGAACTACGGCAAGTGGACAGATTCTATCCATCTTCTAAAACATGTTCATGTTGCGGTCAAAAAAAGTCGGATTTAAAGCTGTCTGACCGAGTATATACATGTGATTGTGGAAATGTAATAGACAGAGATTTAAATGCATCTATCAACCTTTTACAAGCAAAAAAATATACAATACTAACGTAAATAGATTGTATATATGTACGGTGGGCTACATCGGAATTTACGCCTGTGGAGTGTCACAGCAAACTGTAGTAGCAAGTGATTAGCGAGGCAGGGCACGTAGAAGCAGGAATACTCTAAGAATATACATTTGTCTATATTGTTAGTAGCAGCGGAGTTAACATGTTAAAAAAACCAAACAGATTACAGCCAGGAGATATCGTGGCGACAGTAAGTCCTTCATGGGGCGGTGCAGGTGATTCTGAAATAAGATGGCGATATGAGCAAGGAGTAAAAAGATTAGAAGAAGTTTTCGGTCTTACGGTTATTCCAATGCCAAATAGCTTAAAAGGCAGCGAATACCTTTATAACAACCCACAGGCCCGTGCGGAAGATTTAATGACAGCATTTAAAGATACGCGCGTGAAAGCAATTATTGCAAATATTGGCGGTGAAGATAGCATTCGCTTACTTCCCTATATAGATTTTAATGTGATACGTGAAAACCCGAAAATTTTTATGGGATACTCTGACGTTACCATTTCACATTTATTTTGCCATAAAGCAGGGCTTTCCTCTTTATACGGTCCAGCCATTTTAACTGATTTTGCTGAAAATGTAGAGATGGATCCATATACAATTGAAATGGTAAATCGAACTCTCTTTTCAAATGAGACAATTGGCGAGATTCAACCAGCTCCTAAATGGACAAGTGAGCGTTTAGAATGGATAGAGGTAAATAAAGATACAAGGCGTACGATGCAACAAAATAATGGATATGAACTACTTCAGGGCTCTACCACTGTACAAGGGCGTTTAATTGGTGGATGTATAGAAGTATTGGAATTTGCAAAAGGAACGGAGATTTGGCCTGAGAAAAAACATTGGGAGGATAGCATTCTCTTCTTTGAAACTTCTGAAGATCATCCAGAACCAAGCTATATAAAGTATTGGTTACGAAATTATGCAGCGCAAGGCATTCTTCAAAAAGCAAAGGGTATCATCTTTGGTAAACCAAAAGACGAAATGTATTATGAAGAATATAAACATGAAATATTGCAAGTTATGAAAGAACATAACTTAGAAGATTTGCCGATTCTTTATAATTTAAATTTTGGTCATACCGAGCCGAAGTTTATTTTACCTTACGGTGCAATGGCAGAAATTGATTGTGAAAATGGGTCTTTCTCTATTTTAGAGAGTGGCGTGGAATAAAGGAAAACTTTAAATAAGTATCTAATTGGAGGGAGATTACGTGTATGGAAGTAACATTTACAGTAAGTAAATGGGATGAAAAACTAATTGATGATACTAGAAAAGATTTCCCTATTAATATCGCTCATGTTGAATATGATATTGATGGTGAATTAAAAGGAAAAGCTTTTGTTGAATACTTATTATATTATTTAGACTCAAATATAAATGATGGTCACTTGGCTACTGCTAAAATTTCTGGATTTTTACACTTTGAAGGAATTTACAAGGGGCAACAAGGAACATTTACAGCTATAGAGCAAGGAATATTTGATAAAGGAAATTTAGATTCCCCAGGAACAATTATTAAAGCTACCGGTAACTTAGAAAATCTGCGAGGTTCCTATCATTATCAGTTTACAGGTCAAACTAGTAAACTAATTTTAGAATTTGAATTTTAGCAAAATATCCTATAATGTAGTGGAAAGGACATTTCTTGCAATACTAGAAATGTCCTTTTTATTGACGAGCTTATTCAACTATTTTCTAATAGTTAAGAAAAGAGTATAATACATAAATTTTTCGTTATAGGGGGAATTAAAAGGAAAAGCCTGAGGGCCCCACTTACTCATTACTTTTCCTATCAATTAAAGAATAATCCCCGAAAAACTCCCCTTCAATACTTCTTTTTCAAGTTGATTCCTACATGTAAACATTGCAATAATTTTTGTGCGATGTTTTTCATCGGGCTCAAATTGTTCAATGGTTACGTCACAACGAATTGTTACTATTAATTTGTGACTTTTGATTAAATGAAAATCGCCTCTTATAGAGCGCAGTTTTACTTATATTCATTCTTATGCAAATTCTGAAGCATATTCTTCGTATGTCTTTAATGTATTAAGCAATCGAGCTGATTCAATCATGATTTCGTTCGATGAATCAGTTACACAAATGACAATAAATCGATTATCATCTCTGTCTCCAAACAAGCCTTCTGATTCAAGTTCCATTAACACATTTAACGTTTCTTTCAACAGTGTATTTACTCGTATGTTAAAGTCATCTTCGACGATATCATGATATTTCTTGATAATTTTGTGCACTTCATCAAACATTTCAAAATCGTCCCATTCGCTCCACTCAACAGCTCCGTATCTATAATAATTGTATAAAGGGTCCGACTTATTAACTTTGATTAGTCTTTCTTTATTAGCCACTGGTCCAATGCTACTGACACAATCGTCTGTTAATATGGAGTACCCATATATTGTGTCAACACCGCACCTAGTTATAATTTCGTTATAATGACAACGAATTGCATTTTTTAACTCAACATAAAAACTTTCTTGCAGTTGCATTTTCATCGTATTTCCTCCGTTTTTTGTAGCGACCTGTCGTTACATATTTCAATCTTAACATGAAAATCAACATGTAACGTTAACTGAGCCAAAATAAGAAAAACCGAAACTATAATCATTTCGGTTTTTCAATCTAAAGAAGTCTATATTTACTTTAAAGAATGTACAAACAACCCACTACGCAGTTTCGGTTCAAACCACGTTGACTTCGGCGGCATAATTTCTCCAGCGTCTGCGATTGATAATAAAGCTTCCATTGATGTCGGATATAATGAAAACGCTGCTTTATATTCACCGCTATTTACAAGGTGTTCTAGTTCTTCTAATCCGCGGATTCCTCCGACAAAATCGATGCGTGAATCAGATCGCGGATCGTGTATTTCAAGTACTTGGCTTAATAAATGATCTTGCAGGATAGATACATCTAATCCTTTCACAAGATCGTTCGCATCAAACGTTTCCTCTTTCACTGTAAGCTTATACCACTTCTCATTTACATACATTCCAAAAGTTTTTGGCTCATTTGGTTTATACGGAGAAACAGCTGCTTCTTCTACATAAAAGTATTGCGTGATTTGCTTTAAAAACTGTTCTTCTGATAAGCCGTTTAAGTCTTTTACAACTCGGTTATAGTCCCAAATGGATAATTCATCGTGAGGGAATAAGACAGATAAGAAGAAATTAAACTCTTCTTCTCCAGTATAATTCGGATATTGTTCTCTTCGCATGAGTCCTACTTTTGCCGCTGATGCTGAGCGGTGATGTCCATCTGCAATATAAAGACTAGGAATATCTTCAAATGCGTTTACTAGAGTAGCAATTACATCCTCATCAACTATTTTCCAAGCAACATGCCTAACGCCGTCTTCTGCTGTAAATGTATAGATTGGCGCATGCTCTTCTTTCCAGCTTGCAATGATACGTTTCACATCTTCTTTCGTACGATACGTTAAAAAGATAGGACCTGTATTTGCATCACACACATCTACGTGACGAATGCGATCTAGTTCTTTTTCATGACGCGTTCTTTCATGTTTTTTAATTATATCATCTTCATACTCATCGATAGATGTACAAACGACAAGACCTGACTGCGTTCTTCCTTGCATCGTCAGTTCATAAATGTATAGTGCTGGCTCTTCATCTTGTATGAACACTTCTTCTCGTATTAATTGATTTAAATTTTCACCCGCTTTTTCATATACGCGATCATCGTACGGTGAAAGTGCTGGGTCTAAATCAATTTCTGCTTTATCAACGTGTAAGAAAGAATACGGATTTCCTTTTACAACTTCTCTTGCTTCTTCACTATTTAATACGTCATACGGTAAAGCTGCAACTTCCGCTGCTTTTTCTTCTACTGGACGAATGGCCCGAAACGGTCGGATTTTTGCCAAGTTTTCCTCTCTCCTTTACACAATCATTCGAACGGCTACAACACCTGTAATTTTGCTTATATTTTCCACAATGTTCTCTTTTATTATATCATCAATTCCGTTATCAATATCAATCATTGTATACGCCCAAGAATGTTTACTACGATTAATCATATCCGCAATATTAATATGATGTTCTGCTAAACATCCTGTAATTTGTCCTACCATGTTCGGAACGTTTTGATGCATGATTGTAATTCGTTTCTTTCCAATATACGGCAGTTCTACGTTTGGATAGTTTACTGAATTACGAATATTTCCTGTCTCCAAATATTCTCGTATTTGACGTGCTGCCATGACCGCACAATTTTCTTCTGATTCAGATGTAGATGCACCAAGGTGAGGAGTCGCAGTTACATTTTTCATCTTTATCACATTTTCATTCGGGAAGTCCGTTACGTAATGCGCAATAACCTCTTCTTCTAACGCTGTTTGAAGAACCTTTTCATCTACAAGTTCTCCTCTAGAGAAATTGAATAAACGCATTCCTTTTTTCATCTTCTCTACAGCATGTTCACCAATAATCCCCTTCGTTTGATTCGTAAGAGGAATATGAAGTGTAATATAATCACATGTTGCGAAAATTTCATCTAAACTAAATGCTCTTTGTACATGTGTAGAAAGGCGCCATGCTGTTTCAACTGAAATGTAAGGATCATATCCGACAACGTCCATCCCTAAAGCTAACGCATCGTTCGCAACTAAAGCACCGATTGCGCCAAGGCCGATAACGCCTAGACGTTTCCCTGCAATTTCTGATCCAACGAATTGTTTTTTTCCTGATTCAACAAGCTGCGGTACTTCTTCACCCTCTAAATTTTTCGTCCAGCTTACTCCATTAATAATGTTACGTGAAGACATAATAAGGCTGGCGATAATGAGTTCCTTTACTGCATTGGCATTAGCTCCTGGCGTATTAAATACGACAATCCCTTTTTCTGTACATCGCTCGACAGGAATATTATTTACACCAGCACCAGCTCTTGCAATCGCCTTTAAGTCTTTTGAAAATTCTTCTTGGTGTAAAGAATAGCTGCGAAGTAAAATACCATCTGGGTGGTCCATTCTATCCCCTACTTCATAATGATCTCCATCAAGTACTTGCAAACCTTTTTCCGCAATTTGATTTAACGTTTGAACACGAAACATATCCCCATCTCCCTATCTATTCTCAAGCTCAAATTCCTTCATATAATTTACTAATTGCTGTACACCGTGTACTGGCATCGCATTGTAAATACTAGCGCGCATACCACCGACTGAGCGATGTCCTTTTAGCGTAACAAGGCCGCGTTCTTTCGCCTTTTGTAAAAACTCATTGTTCAGCTCTTCTGACGGTGTTGTAAACGGAATATTCATAAGTGATCGATACGTAGGATCAACTGGTGAAGTAAACAATTTTGATTCATCTAAGAAATTGTAAAGAAGTGAAGATTTCATTCTATTCTGTTCTTCAATCGCAGATACCCCGCCCTGCTCTTTTAGCCACTCAAGTACAAGTTTCGTTACGTAAATACTAAAGGATGGCGGTGTATTATATAAGGAGTTATTTTTGCTGTAAGTTTCATAGTTTAACATTGTAGGACAAGAGCGATCTGCTCCTCCAATTAAATCTCTTTTTATAATCGTAATCGTTAAGCCCGCTGGCCCTAAATTCTTTTGCGCTCCCGCATATATAAGACCAAACTTCGAAACATCATATTGTTCTGATAAAATGTTTGAGGACATATCCGCAACGAGCGGTACTCTATCTAAACGTGGAATGTCCACATATTTCGTACCCTCAATTGTATTGTTCGTTGTAATATGTACATAATTTAGTTTTTCATCATTTGGTAAACCATCCAGTTTAGGAATTGTCGTAAACTTCTCTTTTTCAGAAGAAGCAAGCACTTGTACTTCCCCTATTTTTTCAGCTTCTTGCATCGCCTTTTTAGACCATGAGCCAGTTAATACGTACCCTGCTTTTTTATAAGTATTCATTAAATTCAGCGGTATCATAGAGAATTGTAATGACGCACCGCCTTGTAAAAACAGTACTTCATACTCATCAGGAATGTTCATTAATTCACGAATTAGGCTACTCGCTTCATCTATAATACTTTGAAAATAAGAAGATCGATGACTCATTTCCATAATAGACATGCCTGTCCCGTTATAATTTACAAGCTCCTTTTGCACTTTCTCTAAAACTGGCAAAGGGAGTATTGATGGTCCAGCTGAAAAATTATATACTCTCTCCATCACCCTGATAACCTCCCTATTTCTTATTTTTATTAATTTTTAAACTTTCTGAATTATAACCTGAAATATAATAAGTGGTCAATTTGTTTTCTATTATTACGGCGTAAGACGCAATGGAATCGCTTGCATGTGCAAACTACTTTTTATAAACATACAAAAAAGTGTTAAGTACATAATCGTACTTAACACTCTAGTAATAAAGTATAATTGCTAATTGTCCGTGAAGAACCGATCAAAAATTTGATAAATAGCAGAAAGACCAATGAGCCAATAAATAGTGTCCACAAGCGCCGGCATAGAACCAAACCATTTCTCAACTACGTTGTAATCTAACGCTACAAATAACCAATTCAAACCGCCAAGAATCACCAAAATTACTGTAAGGTAAGACAAAAATTTCATTCTGATTGCCCCCTAGGTGATAAGATGGTGAAAGGCCTTTCACTAGAAATATATGTGGTAAAATTCAAAACTTACCTATTTAATAAAAATTATTTTCGGTACCAGCCGTTAATAACTGCCTCTGCTTCTTTACTATGTATTTGATACGCATGCGTACTATTATGAGAGCCAATAAACCAAATGGAAAAACCTTTAAAATACGGTTTCGTTTCTAATACTTCTCGGTAAGCGCGCCATCCGTTTAATTGTACGTCCTTTGAAAACACATTAGAAACATCTGGATTCCACGGATTTTGTAATCCAAGCTCACGCGCCGGAACGTTAAATCCACCAAAATAAACGGGCTTTCCTGTTGCTTTATGTAATTGTTCCAATTGCTGCACAACATTTTGCCCACGATTATACACTGTCGTCGCAAATAAACTTTTCTTTACTTCTTCATATGTTGGATTTCTTTTTCCTGAAACTTCAAACCAACTATCAATACTTACAATATCCACCTTTTTTAAATAAGGACGATTGATTTTCTCTTTAAACTTCGCTTCATACGAAGGATCAAAGCTTGCTGTTAACCACCAATTCATTTGATACAAAATATTTCCTTTATACTGCTGACGAACGAAATCAATCGTATCGCTCCAATATCCTTCTGCATATTCCATATTCACGAAATTAGAGGCAATCTTGAGCCCGTACACATTGTATTTACTTGTAATCGAATGAAAAATATCTTGTAGAATAACCGTTTTCCAATTCCAGAAGAAATCATTAATATTACTCGGATTCCATTCCGTTTCCCCAACACTTCCTTGCTGAATATATGGGAACGGTTCCACGATAACTTGAATATTACGCTTTAATAATTCTCGAATTAAAAGAATAGCCTGTTGCTTTTGCGCTTGATTAATTACCATGTTCGTAGAAGTCACGTTCGGAATATCTACTTGAATTGGTACATTTACTGTATTTAAATTTAAACGCTCTACATCTGCTAAAACTTTCGCCACATTTCCAACTTCCCATACCGTTACATTTCCTGATTTGATTTTTCCAGATTGAACAGTATTTACATCTGCCTGTACATTTCCTTGAAAACAAAAAGAAAACAGCATAATAAACACTCCTAAAAAACTTATTAAACTCTTATTTTTCTTCACAACTTTCCCCCTATAATTTTTGGCATTCTTGCTTATTCTATACAATGTTTCACATATATTCCACAAGAATATTTAATGAAATTTCATCAATAAAAATGCTATTCACCCTTTATCCATATCTTATTCATACTAACCTCCTAAAAATAGTAAGGTAAATAAAAAAAGAGCGTATTTCCGCTCCTTTTTTATCTTTATATGATTGAATTTATTGACTTCCTTCAGGCAACTTAATTGGATCAAATTTTTCAAATGAATCAATTTTTATACTCACAACTGTATCCAATTTTTCTTTATCCGCACTAGATTTCTTATCTGTATTACGTTCACTTACATTTATAATTGTACGCATCTCTTCAAATTTATAATCTTTTGTTATGATATATTCAACAGTGAACGCATCCATATTAAATCCGTCCGTTAATTTTTTCATATCTCCATTAATTTTCTGTAATGTATCTACTGCTTCTTTCCCCTTTAAGTCAAGTGTAAGCTTATATGTATCTCCATCCTTCTTTGCTTTCATTTTTTTAGCTAAATCTTCCGGTAAATCTAACTCATTAAGTAAATTTTTACTTACCATTACGTCATCAACATTAAATTGATCATTAGGTATTGTAACTAACTCTCCTGTACCAGGGTCTTTCACTTGAACAGCGACCTTTCCATCTACTTCGTACGTTACAATATCTGTTCCACTTATTTTCATTTCAGCTCTAGAATTCTTTCGTTTCGGCTCCATTTGAATGTTCATTTTAATCTCTTCTGATTGGCTGTTCCCCTTCATTGACATAAGAGACGTTAAAGTGAGAAAATCCTCTAGTTTAAAATTATCACCTGCTTTTTTAAAAATATCTTTCGCTACTAATTCATTTTCTTTTTGTACAGCGACTGGTTTCGTAACATTCGTTTTCTCACTACTACAACCCGTTGTCAAACCTACTATTAACGCCAAACTAGATGCTACAATCATTTTCTTCATAATGATCCTCCCCATTCCCTATTAGAAATAATTACACTTCATATATAGTAAATGAAATGAATTAATATAAAAACAAATACAATACTTATTTCACTTCCAAACTAAACCAATTGTTAAATCCATATACTAACGTAACTAACGCTCCTATAACACCAAAAACAACTATATTTATACCCATTGAAGAACCAAATACAACAGCCATTATTGACACAATCATGAATAAAATGGCGATACTATTTATCTTAATTTCTACTATATCGCCATCCTTTACTTTCTTTTCTTTACTCCCAAAAAAGAATTGTTTTACTTTTATATTTACTTCATCTCCCTCAAAAGGAAGCGTATATTCTTCATTATTTTCAAGTTTCATTACTACTTCATTATCTACCTTTACAGCAACTCTTGCTGCTCCTCCTATCATTCCCGTTGCCCTTACTACTTTAATACTCATGCTAAATCCCCCCTGCTTCAACGCCTTGTGACTCTATTTTCCCTAGTAGCTCTTCATATTTTTGCATCTCTTCTTGCGCATTATTCCAGCTCTCACCGTAAATATGAGTTAACTTTCTTGTTGTTATTTCAATTATAAAAGAGCTATCTCCATTTTGAAGTAATACATACGTTCTTGTATCCTCTTTATATATTTTCATAGGAGTTGCTTTTTTTAACTTCTCCCCGGCTGGTTGTCCTACTTTTTCTAACATAACCGGTACATAACTTTTCTCTATAGCTCCCTCGATTGTACTTCCATTCCAATCACCTTTTCTTAATACGTATAATACAGTTACTACTTCTAACTTATCGAATGATTCTTTTTTATCTTTGAGCGCTTTATCTTGTTGCTCTACAATAATATCCTTCGTTTCTTGACTCATTTGTGGCGTCGTATTCACCGCATTTGTATTATTTAAGTTATACAATTTTCCAACTTTAAATATAAAGGAGATCGATAAAACGACAATTAAACAAATATACCATTTATTATATTTTGGTGATTCAATATCTGAATAGGATTGAATCTTTTTATGTTCAGCTGATGATAAAGCTGGTTCTTTCACTGCTGCAGCAACCTCTTGCTGCCCCTCATACACAGTTCCTTTACTCCAAAACCCTTCTAATTGTGCTTCCAGTTCCTCTTTTGATAGTTTCGCAGTCGGAATAGTAGTAGCCTCTTCTTTTTTAACTGTACTCTCCATATTGGAAATTTCACGATTTCGAATGATTTTATTTCTTTTCACATTGTATTCAGCATCAAAGGGGGTTCCTAATCCTACTTCTTTATGAATCCGTCCTTTTATAATAGATGAAATGCTATACATCATAAAAATAACTATATACACGGAACCGGCATACCAACCTGTTAAATATACAGGGAGGATTATCCAACCTAAAAGGCTTAAAATAACTAAAATATAATGCAATTTAAGATTCCTCTTACTTGCAAACGAAAATATTTTACAAAACTTAGAAAAAGCATTCCAAAATGTATACGTAAAACTTGCCATAAAAGCACAATACTTATTTTTCGTTCCGATTGTATCTCTATAAATTTTGTAGGCACCTTCATGATTCGGCTCTAATCGTATTGCAGTTTCAGCTAGCATTCTTGCTTTTTTAAAATTCCCTTTTTCTCTTGCTACATTTGCAAAAGAGACTAGATTTGTTACATTTTCCGGATTCAGCTCTAAAGCACGTTTTTCCGCCTTTATACCCTCTTCTATTCGTTTCGGATAATAACTCAAAAGAATAAAAGCATATCTTCCTACATACATATCATTTTCAGGTTCTAATTCTATCGCTTTGTTATAGTAAGTAATACCTTTATTTAGCGATTCGGTATGTATTTTTGCCTCGCCCACATAAAAGTAATATACGCCTTCTTCCGGATAATTTTTTATCCCTATTTCTGCTATCTCTTTTAATCTCTCAAAATTTTCTTGCGCATAAAAAATATCTAACGCTGTTAACAAAACATTTTCATCTAAGTGATCTATTTTTAGTGCTTCTTCTAAATATTTACTCGCTTCATCAATTTGACGAAAACCAAAGTAGTACACATGACTTAAACAAATATAACCAGTAGCATCTTCTGGATCTTCTTTAATCATCCATTCCGCTTCTTCTTTTGCAAGCTCAACATCACCAAGTTTCAATAAGTGCGAGATTCTCCTAAGTTGCTCTTCCATCTATTCCTTTCCCTCCAATCTAATATCATTTATTTCAATTGGTGTTCTTCCATATACTCTAATACTTTGTCAAAATCTTTATTTACATCACTAAACGTTGCATAATTTTTTGCGGTTGAGAACCAGTCTAAAGTTGTCGGTTGCCTTTTTTTCATTGCTGTTAATAAATCTTCATTGGATAATGGTTGTAACTGTCCTGTTTCAAATGAACGCTGAATAGCTTCATTAATAGCATCTTCCACTAAATACGTTAAATCGGCCCCTGAAAAATGCTCTGCATACTTCGAGACAAAATCTAACTGCAATTCCATTCTCGGTTTATCCTTTGTTTTCAACTCTAGTATTGTCAATCTTTCCTCGTTATTTGGTGGTGCCACAAAAACAAGTGAATTAAAACGGCCTGGTCGTCGTAACGCTGGATCAATATACCATGGTGTATTTGTTGCCCCAATTATATACACACCCTCATTAAAAGAATTGCTTCCGTCCATCTCCACTAGCAATTGATTAACTAGCGTTCTTTGATGATGAGCCCCCATCTTCTGTCTATTCCCGCCATATGCGTCTAATTCATCTATAAATAAAATACAAGGCTTTGTTTTTCTTGCCTCTTCGAACACTTCATGTAAATTTTTCTCTGCTTCTCCTGACCACATCGAGAGTATTGCTTGCAACTCTAAATGAATAAAATTAGCGTTTATCTCACCTGCAACTGCTCTCGCTAAAAATGTCTTACCACATCCAGGCGGCCCATAAAATAATAAACTGCCTCCTACTTTCTTACCGAAAGCTTGAAAATACTCTGGATTGTTAATCGGCATAATAAAGTCCATATTGATTTTCTTTTTAATATCTTCCATTCCGCCAACATCATCAAAAGTTATTTTACTCTCTTCCACTTCAACCATTTGATTTTTTTCTCTATCAAAAGAAATCACTTTAATTTTCTCTCGATATTTCTCCATGTCGTTCATTCTTGTATTTATCCCCCTATAAAACCCTTTAATTTAGAATACATGTATCACTATTGCTGTAAAACCTTAAACAAAATATTCCAAAAAAATTATAACAAAGTTCTACAGAATCTTTTGTCAAATTTTGTCACACGACAAAAAAGAGACCCTTACCTATAGTAAGAGCCTCTTCGAACATTATTTCGGTTGTAAAGTTAACACTTTCCCTTCTATTTCATCCGTATTCAATGTAGTCGTATGATACGTTCCGTTTACCCAATCATCTATTTGATCATGATACCAATCGCTTCTAAAATGTCCTGATTGTCCTGGCCCTACGATATGATAACCGTTTGACATATCTTTCGTATCAATCACGAATCGCCAAGAAGCTCCATGATTGACAATACCGTTATCTCCGTAACTCGCTGCTTGAACGGTAACTTGGCTTCCGCCAATTGGAACTGGTTTTTCACGATTAAATGCAAGTAACGCTAACATACTAGATGATTTTGAAATTGGATGTGTGAACGCCAGTTGATGGTAATCGCCCCACTTCCACTCCGCAACATCAGGGCCATATTCCTTCTGTAGTTTATTCATTACATTTTCGTACGATGTATGCACAACTTTCGTGAAGCCTCCGTACTTCGTAAACCAAGCGCTATTTTCTCCCGCTACTTCTTTTCGAATCAATTCATCAACAACTTGTGACTTCCCTTCAAATAACTCAATCACATCTTTCGGTATTTCTTTTGAAAATAACGTATTTGAAATCTCTTTCATTAACAAATGGAATATTAATGGTGCTGCTTCATCTTTACTATCGTAAAAATTCCACTTTGTTAATTGTTTTACGCCTTCTTTCTCTACTTCATTTAACGATGCTTTATTTAACTCTTTTAAAAATATAGGGGCAAATTCTTTCCCGTATAAATTTTTTTGATCCATCTGTAACTCTTCTAAATCTTTCACCGTATACTTTTCTTTCTCTTGTAAAAATTCTTGAATACGCATTTGTCTATATGGCTGCGCCCACGTATTACTAATATGGTACGGATAATTATCATCCACAATTTTATTATTCGCAGTTGAAATAAACCCTTGTTTTGGATTTATTACTTTTGGCAGTTGATCATATGGGATATACCCTTCCCATTCATATTCATCTGTCCACCCTGGCACTGGCAAACTCCCATCACCTTTTTTACGCACTGGTATATTTCCATTTGCTTTATACGCAATTGTGCCGTCATTTGATGCAAATACAAAGTTTTGAGTTGGTGTATGAAAATCTTGAAGTGCCGTTTCAAACTCATTCCAATCTTTCGCTTTATTCATATTTAATACAGCCTTTAATTCAGCAGAAGGCTCCAAAGCAGTCCATTTCAAAGCGAATACTGTTTTCGTTTTCTCTTTTCCTTTATCCGCAAACTCTGAAATGACTGGACCATGCCTCGTAACCGTCACATTATACGGAATTGTTTTCCCGCCTTTTACTTTAATAGATTCATCAACAACTTTAGCTTTTTCCCATTTATCGTTATATAAAAATTCATTTTCATTATTAGGATTTCGCTTCTCAATATATAAATCTTGCACATCAGGACCAGTATTCGTAACGCCCCATGCTATTTTGTCATTGTGACCTAATATAACACCTGGTACTCCTGCGAAAATAACACCACTCACATGTAAATCTTTCATTTCAAGTTTCGATTGATACCAAATAGAAGGCGTCGCAAGAGATAAATGAGGATCATCCGCTAAAATCGGCTTACCAGACGCACTCTTCTCACCGCTTATGACCCAGTTATTGCTACCATTAAACTCTGGCGGAATAATTGTTTTTGCAAAACTTTGTGCTACGTCCACATTTGTATTCTTCAGTTCAGCTAGCAATCTAGGTGCATCTTCCGGATATGTAGGAAATAGCTCATTTGCTTGCTCTTTCGGTAAATTTTTCAGCGCCCAATATCGAAATGCCTGTCCGTGCCAATGTCCGCCTAAGTCAAACGCCATATACTTTCCAATCGTTAACGTATCAACAATGGACCATTCAGTAGGCTCATATCCTAATATAGTAAACTCAACCGGCAATTTCTTTTCCTCTTTCGCCTCGCGTATAAAAGCGTTCACCCCATCAGCAAATGACTGCAGGGCATATTTCGCTTCCCCGTCATATTGACTAACAGACGCTTCGGCTGCTCGCCGTAAACCGAGCGTTCGAAACAACTTATCTCGATCAACAGCTGCTTCCCCTACAACTTCACTCAACATCCCAGAAGCTTGCCTTCTACTTAAATCCATTTGAAACAAACGATCTTGCGCTTGTACATACCCTTGCGAAAAATATAAATCATGTGCATTTTCCGCTTTAATATGCGGTACCCCTTTACTATCCCGTTTTACCTGAACAGCATGTTGTAAATCCTCTAGCTTTATCGTCCCATCTATCTTTGGCACAGAACTTAGCGTATATATGTTCAAAAAAATCACTGTACAAATAAATAACAAAAGAACGATACTACTAGACCAAATAAAAATTCTCTTACCTCTAGTTCGTTTCTTCTTTATAACGACTTCCATATAACCCCTCCTTTCTCAAACAATTCGCTTTTATTTAAAGAAGAACCTTTTAGAAAAGTTGAAAAACCTATACTTTCTCATACTATGGATCATACAAACTACATACCTCTCTCTTATGTACGCCTTCCTTTCTTTCAATGAAGTCTACTCGCCCTCTCTTACACCAATTCCTCAAAATCCCCTTCACATAAGCGAGCGTTCGCTTATTATGTTCAAATGCAATTTTAAGCGCCTCTATTACTGTCTTTCCTGAAATTTTTTGTATCCACTCTTTCAATTCTTTCACGATATACGGAGATAGACTACTTATATGTTGTTCGTAAAACTTATAAACTTCACTATGCGAAGTATCCCCTTCTATCTCTTCTTCCTTCTCCTCAGTAACTTCTTGTAAACTACTATTGTCCTCTTCTGCCGGCATATCAAAATGCTGCAACAACAATGGAATCTTCCATTCTTCTTCAAGACATTTACGTAAAAACGTATGTATGAACTCTTTATTTTTCACAGTCTTTAATTCCCGTAACACACACTTTTCTACATTCGTATTTAAAATAGGGTTATAGTGTAGCCAATTTAGTATGTATAACTCTTTCGTTTCCGCATCGTATAAAATCTTTCCATATGCAACAAATCTATTTAACAACTTCTCAACAGTTTCCATACTGTAGCCTGTTTCCAGTTCTGCCACACGCTTCGGTAATACGTAAATTCCACATTGCTTCGTTTTCGTACCAGTTAACAAGTATATGTAAAAATAACGCTCCTCTGGCGTTAAATCTAATATGAATTCATCTTGCCAAAAGTTCACCTGCACATTACGGTACACCGCCATATGTTTACCCCCTCCTTTTATTCATAAAAAGACAGCATTCAACCCTTCAATATACATATAGGAATGAGCGCTTTGTTTTTGCATTTGAATTCCAAATTTTTTTAACTACTACAACGCCGGTTTTATTTTTTCGCGCTTTTTTGTTCTTGTAGTTGTTTTTGTTTTGTTTTTTCTTAGTGATTTATTACTTGGTAGGTGCTTATGAGGGGCTTGGAAGGGGCTTCATAGGGGCTAAAATAAAAAAGGAGCTGTTCCAAATTTTCATTTTGGATAGCTCCTTTAAAGTCTTTATTATTTTTTCTTGCATCAATACAACCTTCTACATACCATTCATTTATTTCTGCATAGAGTCTAACATCTTCACTAAAAAGGCAGCTGTTGTACCTTTAGAATTAAACTCATTATTTCCAACACCAGTAACTACCTGTAAGCTGCATAATCGTTGAACATGCTGTTTGTATGTGATTAAATGTTGATTTGTAAAGTGTTCCATATTTCTTTATAGTCATCGACGCACTATATTGAATAGCTCTTGGCTTTTCAACCGGCTTCATTTCGCGAGTAGAACCATCATTTCGACCGTCTACATGTTCAAAAGCCCTTTCAATGTTTGAAATAACTTCATCTTCCGCTACTTGACCTGTTTTCGCTTCTTTCATTTTATGTAACTCTTCTGTTTCATCATGTTTATGTTTATATTCTTCTAAGAGAATTTTCTCATTCTCTGATACTTCCACTTCATTAATTTGCATGTGATCTGGAGTTTCTAGATTGAAATTAGAATAACTTAATCCGCTCGTTCCACGTTCCCCTTGTGCGATACGAAGCTAATCCGTTTGAAGGTTTTTACTCCCTTCTGCTGATATTGCTAAAGGTGCACTCCCTAACATTACTAAACTTGTTGATAGTGCCATTACTCTTTTTTTTATGATTGTATTCATTGCTGTAATCGATATCTACACTGTTCGTGCAGTATCTCAACCTCCCTTTATATTCTCATTAGTGAAAAACTATGAATCTACTATGTACTTTTAACAAAACTTTCATCACCTATGTATATTCACCCTTTTATACATACTTTCATTTTATCCCCAGCAGGTGAATGATAGTTTCTATAAAATTCCTTAACAGACATTATTTTATAACCAATTGCAATTGCCGTCAAAAGCACTTCCCCTCATACACACTACTACTCTCAAAAATAGATGAGGATACCTTTTACTGATTTTCTTCAACAAGAAGAATCTTTATAATTTTTCATAACTACTATCATGGTAGTTTTGTCGTTATAAGGAAAGATAATATTTAACTTAAAGACATCACCCTTCAATAAAACGCAGTGTACAATGAGAATGGTAATCGGTTAGATCTTTTGCAAACTGTTGATTCGGAAACCCTCTGTGAAGCAATCTCAAGCCGCCTGAAGTTAAGGATATATGATGATGTAACCGATAAAATAACATCCTGTTGGGATCAAGAGTATCATTCTTTAAATATCGATAATAATCCCCAAATCGAAACTGTAAAAAACTGTGCTCATGCTCAATATCAAAGAACTTTGCTCCTTCGATATCAATCAAATAAGGTTCTAGTTTGTCATTAATTAATACATGATCAGGGCCTAGTTCCCCATGTATAAATCCATATCGATTTCTTGGCTCAATTTTTGATTCAAGCTCGTACAATGTATCGAGTAGCTTGCTATGACTTGCCTTGATGCTGTCAATATGTTGGGATGCATAATCTAAATCTTTTTTTGCATGCTTCGTTTGCAAGTGATGACATTTTTTCGTGTTGATTCCACTTTGATTCACTTTCCCATGAGTATTTCTCTCATTGGCATGCATGCCTGTCAGCATATCTCCTAACCGCTGAAACACTTTATCTTTTACATATGAATCGGAATTTTGAAAATACACTTCTGCCTTTTGTCCATTTACATATTCAACGAGAGCATAATCATAAGAATAACGGTTTCTTTCCTTATTCAGATCATATAGAATGGGGGTTTGAATTCCCTGTTGAATTAAATACTTGTTATTTAATTCAAATAAATCACTACTATAGGATTGTTCATGTATATCTCCGTTTGCTATTTCTTCTTGAAAATAATTCATGGTAAGATCCCACACATACAGAACGCTGGAAAATCCATTGCTGCAGTCAATCTTATAGACTACCTTTTGTGCACCGCCATGCATTTTCGTTACATTAGAAACCAAATAACTGGTACCAAATACCTTTTGCATATACTCCTGTAAATCAGATTGATCAAGGTGACAAGTGTTTCCCAATGAATAACACCCCTTTTATATAGTTTTGCTGTCAACCAAACTATATAAAAAATCCAACCCAAAATATAGACTGTTTATTTATAATTTGTTATGATGTTGAATGAGGTCTCGATAAAATTGTAATGTATAAATCCATTGGAACTCCAATGGATTTTTTTGATGAAATCATTCTTACTTCTCAAATAACACGCCACGTAAAACCTTATAATGGATTACAATGAATGAATCCATACGTTCTTCAACCCTTGTTCTTTTCGCTAACTTTACCTTTCTTTTTAATTGATCATTATTGCCCGTCAGTTTAAGTAAATAACCTTCACAATCTCAATGATATATTCAAACTCGAATCATCTAATGACTTGAAAAATAGTTAAAATATTAAAACAAATAGTACGAATTTATGAGATAATACGTTAAAGGGGATGAACTGATTGTTACATACGATGGTTTATGATAAAGCGAAGTACCATTATGAAGGTAATTTTCCTGAGGACTTACCAATCGATCAAGCTTTTGTACATACTGGTATGTTTTTAGGATGGATAATTGAACATCATTTATGTAGTGAAGAATTTGAAGAAGAGTCTCAAGACGAAATTAACCAGTTTAAACTTAGACAAATGACTGGCACAGAAATTTATATGAATTGGGATGGCGTTTTGGCAGACGACATGTTAAATGATGAGGGCAACCAATTCGCCATGTATTACTTTAATAATGATGAGGAATGGAAGTATATAATTGATTACTCAGACGTTTTTATAGATGAAGAAACTCTCTACCATGTGCAAGATACTTGGGAAAACTATTTCAAATTAAAAGAAGTTATTGATAATAGCTATAATTTTTGGAAAGACAACTTACAAAATAAGTAATTATAACAAGTCGATTTCTTATGTTAATAAGGAATCGACTTTCTTATTATCTAATTTGCTGATTAACACCTCACCCAAAGATCATTTTACTAACGATACTATTATCGATATCGAATTATCTATAACGGAACGTTCTGGACGTGATTTCATTAACACTGTTAATCCAATTAAGGACGTGACTAATGTTTGCGCTACTGCTTTAGCGTTCAAATCATTTTGCAGTTCTCCTGATCGAATTCCTTTCGTAATTAATTCTTGAAAAATAACTGCAAGATACATTTGATGCTCTCTAGTCAGTACTTCAAATTTTTCATTATGAGGAGCAAGTTCAACCATTGTGTTAATACAAAAACAACCTTTACTGAACTCTTTTTTATATTCCTCTTCCACTATATTTTCAAAAAACGTCCGAATTGCTTCTTTTACAGATTGTTCGTTTTGAAGTTTTGTTCGTATATTAGCCGCATGTAAATTTGTGTATCTCCTTAATGCCGCTTCAAATAACCCCTCTTTATCACCAAAGGCTGAATATAAACTCGGCTTTTGTATTTCCATTTTAGCAGTTAAATCGCTTAATGAGGTAGCTGCGTATCCCTTCTCCCAAAAAAGTTGCATAGCAGCATCCAAAGCTTTTTCTTCATCAAATTCGCGTAGTCGTGCCATTTAAAACATTCTCCTTTCTACATCTAGTTATTAAGATTACACATCACCATTTGTGTACCAATCAGTATAGTATATATCGTATTAAATTATAAACGATGTGTCAAAAAATCACATTAAATTCAAAATAAACTTGACATATATGTTTCTTCAAGATTATATTTTACTTATAAAATAACATACCGTTCGGTACGTTATTTTTAACAATACAAAAAGGAGCTGATTTTATGAATAGTAAAGAAAAAATGATGACCATTCGAAAACATACTCACACTCATATACATTCACCTGTTCATGCAACAATGTCTCGTTATATGACTCTATTATTCGCAATAGCTTGCGGAATGGCTGTGGCAAATATATATTTCGCTCATCCACTTCTTGATTCTTTATCAAATGAATTTAAGATTAGTCATTCAACTATCGGTATTGTAATTACTATTACTCAAGTTTGTTATGCACTTGGATTACTTTTATTCGTTCCACTTGGTGAATTATTAAACCAAAAGAAAATAATAATTGTCCAAATGCTTTTATCCGTTATCGCTTTAATTATAATTGGAGTCGCCCCCTCAACCATCGTACTTTTTATAGGTATGGCCTTAGTAGGAATTCTTGCAACTGTTACGCAAACACTTGTCGCATATGCATCAATTTTAGCTAATCCAGCAGAACGTGGACGCATAGTAGGTTTCGTTACAAGTGGCGTTGTAATAGGTATACTCCTTGCTCGTACATTTGCAGGCACATTAACAGATTTAGCTGGATGGCGATCCGTTTATCTCACCTCTGCTATCCTTTTACTCTGCGTAACTTTTTTGTTACACCGAAATTTACCTACTCTTGAACATAAAAAAGTGACAACTCTATCTTACCGAAAATTAATATACTCTGTTTTCTTATTATTTATAGAAGAACGACTTTTACGCATTCGCGGAATATTAGCATTGCTTATTTTTACTTCATTCAGTATTTTATGGACTTCTTTAGTATTGCCCCTAAGTGCTACACCACATAATCTTTCACATACAGCTATTGGTGCGTTCGGTCTTGCTGGAGTGGCGGGTGCATTAGCTGCTACTAAAGCTGGACAATTAGCTGATAATGGTTTAGGCCAAAGAACAACTGGCATAGCCTTATTATTATTAGTACTTTCATGGCTCCTAATTAAATCTATTAACCACTCTCTATTGTTACTAGTTTTCGGCATTATCCTTCTAGATTTAGCTGTGCAAGCTGTACATGTCACCAATCAAAGTATACTGTTCACAGTGCGTCCCGAAGCAAGAAGTCGACTCACTGCCAGTTACATGATTTTTTATTCCATCGGTAGTGCAACAGGTGCCATTCTTTCAACAAATATGTATGCAAAATATGGTTGGGATGGAGTATGTATATTAGGTGTATCTGTTAGTGCTTGCGCTCTTTTATTTTGGATAATAACCTTACGGCGATCATCACAGCTGAACGAAGAATAATTCACTTATGATTAATACGTGTTTTTCTACAAGACTATAAGATAGCATTTACTTTTTAACACAAATCAACGGCATTTTCATATAAAAAATGCCGTTGATTCACAATTTCATGATAAGGAATCCTATACTATCGAAATACATCTATTACGAATTCCCTTTAACGTTTTCGACAATCTCATTTATCGTATTTCGATCAAACTTATCACTAATTTCGTATGTATCACGATCTCTTACTAATTGCACCCCTACGATATCGTTGCGATCCTTACCATATTGCACTTCTATAATAGACCCACGCTCTATTTGTTTCCAAACGAGACCTGCTTCATCTTTATTATCTAAAATAATACAGTCCGCAATATTTTCATCAATCCCTACTAACTTGTTGTCATCTATAAACCCAACCTCGTATTGTTGACGTTCTTTCGCTTTACTGCTTACTAATATACCTTTGCTACCATATGAGTAATCCATATAATCCTTTTTCTCAGATTGTACCGCTTTCGTCTCTTGTGCTTTAGTTTTTTCAGCGTTCCCACAACCCATGATAAGACTAATTGGCATCACCGTAGTTAGTACTACTCTAGTAAATTTCTTTATCATTTATAAGCAACTCCCCATACTTACATTTAAATTCCGTTTATCAATTTATTAAAACATAACATGATATAAAATAGGCAAAGCCAACGATAAAATATTCGTTGCATTCCCACACTTTAATTAAGGACCAGGCCATTTAAACCTAGTCCTACATAACTTTATCTTTGCTTCACATACTGAATTGTATTGAATGAAGTCTCATTAAATAATCGCAAGTTTTCTCCATCATAATCTTGAACTTTATATGCTATTTTCTTTTTTTGAATTGTATCTTCTACACCGTCTACTAAACGTTTATTGAGATGTAAATAGATTGTAAAAGCTTCCTTATCATATTCCCAAGTTCCTTCAATATAATTCTTTTTATTTGGATACTCACCTTTACCATACGTTTCAAATGTCTTATCACCTTTTAGAATGAGTGACATAATGAAACCGTCTGTTCCTTTGAATCCCCAATTACCGATTAATTCCGTACCATCTTTCACATTCTTCATAACATTATCCGTATTAATTCCAGCTTTCTTATCTAACTCTTTCAAATCTTTCACAGATACTGTACCATCACCGATTTTAATATCCCCTTCAAGATCTTTGAATGCCTTAAGCCAGTAGATATCTCCTTCTTTCACTAACTTTTCGGATTTCTCGATTAACTCTTTATCAGTTTTATCGCCTTTTTCTCTTTTTTCTTTTCGGGTGAATACTTCATTTATTAAAGAAAAAGACTCTCTAAAATAACCAATTGCTTTTTCAAAATCCTTTTGTTGATTTACATACTCTGCAGGGGGATCTATCGACTCGAATTTATCTAACATTTTATTTAATTCTTTCACACTATCTACTACATCTGATTTCTTTTTCTTACCGTCAAAAACCTCTCTTGTAATATTGTTATGCTCCGCAAACAACTTATCAAACTCTACCCCTAATTTATACACTTTATTAGGATAGTCTTCCTTTGAAACCTTTTCTTTCTTACTATTAGACTTCGATTCTTTTACTTTAGACTCTTCCGTTTTCTCCTGTTTAGAAGTGTTCGTTTTCTCAGACACTCCACAACCAAATAACAACATGACCGGAACTGCTACCCCTAGTAATTTCTTTGCATTCATGACTGATTTCTCCTTTTACTTGAATAAGTTACTCTTACTATATCCATCCTCTTTTTTTATCTTGTAATTAAAGTTACAATCGCAATAACTCCTAAAATCGGTCCCCAATATTCCATTTTTATAAAAAATAGTGAGTGCTTTTTGTTAAACATAACTTTTTCACCAGTTTCGGCATCTATATAAACTTTCCCATTTGGCTTATTAATATATTTTCCTAAATACCAAGACATAACCCCTGATATAATAAACATTACCGCCATTGGCCAACTATGGTCTTGAAAATATGTAGCGTCCCCCGTTATAGATCCAAAGATAACCTTACCCAAAAGAGTATTAATAATTACAATAATTGCGACTAAAAAACCCCAACCAGACCAAATAATCATCTATTTCTCCTCCTAAAGCGCACCACTTTGTACCTTATGTTAATTTGAACTGCAAACGAAAACATTAAAGAAACCGAATATTCAGACGTAAACAATTATATTTATCCTACATTCGATTCTAACTTTAGTGTTCTAAATGCAAATGAACCAGACATAATTTGTAATATTGTTGGAATAAGTAAAAAGAATAATGACATAAATAACATAACTATAGGAATCACAATCATACAAACTCCATAAACTTTATTATTAACCTTGTTTACTAAACATGATAAAATAAGCAACCCTATTTGAACCGTTAAAATAATAGAATAATAAGCTAAAAGTTCATAATCAAAACCTTCCATAATATTAAACGCTACAACTATTAATAGTATGGAAATAATAATTCCTATAATGCCACCAATTAAACCTAGTACGAATTCAAGCGTTCTTTTCAATTCAATCCCCCTTTTATGAGCCACTAACAACTTGTATATTTTTCCCATTCACCATCATACCAAATATTTATTGAAAAAACTATACATACTTTCATTCTTCCTTACCTTACAGCGACCTTCTTACCATTATAGATAGCTTGTTGCGGTTACAAAATTAAAACCTTCACAATTACTAACTGGTTTCGATACCTTTAGAAAGTGGACATACCTCTTGAATACAATTAGTATTAACATAAGAAATATGAAAGACTGAAAAAGGCTCTTACATGAAGGAAGGAAGTGCACAGCTATGGATTTTAAAACAGTTATGCAAGAACTTGAAGCTCTAAGTAAGGAACGAACGAAAAAAATATACATATCTAACGGCGCCCACGAGCCAGTTTTTGGCGTAGCTACAGGTGCCATGAAACCAATCGCTAAAAAAATAAAATTAAATCAAGAATTAGCTGAAGAACTTTATGCCACAGGCAACTACGATGCTATGTACTTTGCAGGCATTATTGCCGACCCAAAAGCTATGAGTGAATCGGATTTTAATCGTTGGATGGATGGCGCATATTTTTATATGCTATCTGATTATGTTGTAGCAGTAACTTTATCGGAGTCAAATATTGCACAAGACGTTGCTGATCAATGGATTGCAAGTGGGGACGAGCTTAAAATGTCTGCAGGCTGGAGTTGCTACTGTTGGCTTTTAGGAAATCGCAAAGACAATGAGTTTTCCGAAAGTAAAATTTCCGATATGCTTGAAATGGTGAAAGATACAATTCATCATTCTCCAGAACGAACAAAATCTGCTATGAATAATTTCCTAAACACAGTGGCAATTTCATATGTACCACTACATGAAAAAGCAGTCCAAACTGCAAAAGAAGTTGGTATAGTTGAAGTCAAACGTGATAATAAAAAAAGCAGTTTGCTACATGCTACAGAGAGTATTCAGAAAGAACTTGATAGAGGAAGACTTGGTTTCAAACGTAAGTATGTAAGATGTTAAACAAATTCATATCTGGGTGTCAATTCGAGAAAGATTGACACCTTTTTCATTTAGGTTATATAATCCCCGCATTTACTTTTAACTTATATTAAAAAATAATATCCTGATAACCTACTTCCATTATCTTTTCATTTAATAAACGAACTCCTACACCATTTTCTATATCCCACATACAATTAAATGTAATTCCAACCTCTCGTCCTTCCGTAATATCTGCATACGGAACAACAATACCATCTAAACTGATCATCTCTAGTATTTGATCAGTTGTTTCAACTAATGGATAATTTTCTCGCACTCCAATACCATATCCTAATTCACATCGCCTTTGTTTGTAATAGTCTAATATAGACTGTAATAAACTTATTTGTACCTCTTCCCAATTTTTTATTAATGATTGATACGCTACATACTGCCCTTCATCAAACATCCCATCTTCTTCACCATCTATCATCAAATCAATCTCAGTTACATTACCTATAAAAGTTATAGGCATACACTTAGCCCAAGCATAAGTATATTCAATCTCTCCAAAAACTGAATCGTTCACTCTCATTTACCCGTCATTCCTCTCACACTTATTACTAAGGTATCCCTACCTATTGTTAACTTCCATCAACACTTAACACTTGAAATACTCTTTCAAAAACACATAAAACGTTGGCCAACTCTCCTTTAATTCTCCATTTAAAAGTAATTCATCTCCACCTTCAAAATTTACTGAGTGAACCATTTCCTTCTACTCCTATAGGAATCGTATATAGTCCCTTAATAACTCGTGATTAAGTCTTCGCCTTCATATCTAGGATCTTTCTCCACTTTACCATCTTTTGTTTTGATGACTTTTAGTCTACCTAACCACTCTGCTCCGTTATATGTCTCTTCACTTACCCATACATTATGCTTTTTACCGTCTACCTCAACTACTAATGTTGGGTGTGTAAATATGAATTCCTCCTCTACATGCCTACCTACTATTTCTGCATGTAATGATGTACCTTCTTCAACTAATTTACTATTTTGATACCCTTCGATAATAGGTAATCCAATAAATACAAAGAATATCAGCCCAAATACGGTCACTTTCTTCTTTGTACTCCATTTATTCTTTTCTTTCAATTCCTTCTGTCTCGCTTCTCTTTCTTCGCGTTCATCCAAACTCTCATTTAAAGCGTCTTCCCATGCCTTAATTTCCGCTTCGATTTCTGCTTCAGCTCTTGCTAATTTTTCTAGTTGTTCATCGGTTGCTACCATCTCATATGAGTTATCTCCAACCACACGAATTTCAGCACCATTTTCTTTTACTTTCCGCAAGTCTTTTTCTGTACAATCAAACTCTCGAATGATTTCCCCTTGTGTGTTTACAAGTCTAACGTAAATGTTTTTTTTCTCCTTCTTCTTAAACATCTAAACTCCCCCTTATTTGTTTCCTATCATAGATAACCCTACTGCAATTAAGAGAAAGAAAACGATAATAAGGAAAGTCTTCCCTTTGCTTAATTGTGTTGTACAACCTTCCAAGACAGCCCATATAAGAATTGGAAAAAGAAGAATACCTAGGAGAATATCGACCAACTTGTTGCTACTCTTCTTTAGTGGTTTTTCTTCTTCTACTATCGGTTTTATCCGAACAGCTTCTTTTCTTATTTGTTTCGGCTTCTTTTTCTTGCGTCTATGATTCACCCAACATACCCCTTTTAGAATAACTTTTTACAACTATAAAAATACCATCTATTATTATCTACACTTATTCACTAAAACTCCCTATTTCTTCTTTCCAAAAACATCCTTCCGTTAAAGCAACTGCATCAATTTTTCGAAGTGCATTAGAAATCCACTCCACCAAACCTTTAGGTATATTTTTTTCAATATAAGCCTTTATTCCATTGGCAGCCTTTACTTCTTTTATAAATTCCACATAGACAAGTAAAGATTCTGCAAACTTCTCTATCGTACTATTTATAAGAACGACTTTATTTTCATTGTCATAATCTATATATACGAGTTGTGATTTAGATTCATCAATACAGATTGGATTTCCACTACCAGTAAATCCAAAGTATATAAACTTATCATACATCGTACCTAATTCATTTTGTATCTCGCTCAACCTTATCCCGCCACCGTTATCCGCAGATTCAAATGTAAGAAATGGAGGAGCAGATTCGGGAAAACCTGCTTTAATTAAGAAGTCTTTCGTTTCTTTCGAGAATGAAAACGAGTGAATGATTTTTTCATTATAATGAATTAAACCGTATATTTCTTCATTCCAATTCACTAAAAAATCTTGTGGTGAGATCATTTTATCCTCCTGCATATCATATTATTATCTCTGCTCCATTTTTAAATTACTTATCAACTCAACTAGGGAATTAGAAAGAAACTCTTTTTCTTCTGTTTCAAAGTTTTCTATTAATACTTCTCCTGTTTCATTGTCAAAAATGATAGCCCTATCTTCCGGAGAGACAAATCCTATCTGTATATACCTAAATTCTCTCCCTTCACTCTCCTCATACCGTTTCATTATTTGAATAAATTCTACTATAAATTTATTCGGTTCCACAGGTTCAAGGACAACTAATTTTGTACCGTAAAAGCCTTGTATGTCTAAGAACCAATAAGAATTAAAGTATTCTTTTATCGCATCGTGAATATTTACACTCAGTTCTTTCTCAATTTCTATAAAATTATCTATCTTATTTTTCTCAAGAGGTTTCCAATATACATATCCTTCTTCATCTGGATTACTTAAATATAATAAAGGATCCACTTCTGCATCCCACGGTACTTTAGGATACGTTCCATATTTTTTCTCCCATACATTCATAAGTGCTTTAAAATACCGATCTAACGCTTTTTTTATTTCCATGTTTTACCCTTCCCACTAACACCTAATAAGATTTCATTTCCTACTGAATTATTAATAAATGAAAAATAATTGGATTTCATATCCCACCTTCATACTAATAATAAAGTTATATAGCGATTCTTATTACTTTTTCACTACAAATCTCTTCAATTGATCCTGCCTTATTTACACGTATTCTCTCGATTAAAGTCAAATGCTGCTTCAACACCATTTTTTAGTAATTTTTGTAATAACGTATCTAATCCTGCTTCGAAATAACATTGGATTTCTTCTTTATATAACGGTAATAGGGTATGAAAATAAACCGGCCAGTCACCCTCTATTCCTTTACCATCTTCACGAAATTCCATTTTTAATGCCCCTGAACACTGTGGAATTGGTGGCACAATCATAACACCAGAAAATTCCGTCTCTTTACTATATGGATGAATTGACGCATTGCAATCTTCCTTACCTTCATCTAATTGATTCGGAAATATAAGCCATTGCTCTAATCCATATTCCCTTGTCGTTTCTCCAAATTCTTGTAAAAGACGCAAAGGCCAACTGTATTTCGAACTCGCCAAAGCGGTTAATGAAACATCCCAATCCTTCGGTAGATGCATGACAAATTCTGAATAACCACTATCTACACTTGATGGAGCTGGCATACGGAAATAGCTATTCCGATATGTTACTACTGTATGGTAATCAACTATTTTATTTGGTCCAACATCATATAATTCTACATCGGTAATCCTTTTTGTATTTGCTTCTATATGATTCGTAATCAGTCCATAATGCTGCTGAATATGTGATTTAAAATCTTCTATTGAGGTTGGACGTATCACTGGGTTAGTTTCTATTTTTTGTTCATGATTTTTCTCATCGGATTCCCATACTAACTGAAAATTAAACCCCTTTAGTTCACTTTCCACAACACAATCTTTAAATTCATCTGATACGAATGTTTGTACAGATACAATTGGAAAATCCCCATATTTATGCTTTGTATTCAATGCACAAAAAATATGCTCCCCCCTAATTTTCTCTGTAATAAAAGCAAATTTATCAAATCCACCGAAATCATCAGGGTCCGCATTCTCATAATCAATACAATCTAATACATTTAATACATGTATTGCATAACATTCATATCGTTCATGAACAAGTGGAAGAATTTCAACTTTCCTTTTAATTAAATCAAATACTACTTCTATCGCTTTTTTTGTAAAAACAAGTGGTATTTCACTTAATAAATCTGATGGTTCCCCCTCATTTAAAAGTTTCATTTGCAATGGATTCCACGTATTAATTACTGATTGACCTTGAAAATAGTTATTAAAAATTTCTTGTCCTTCTTCATTCTCACACTCTAATTGATCATACTGTGAATTACTAATAATTTTCCATATTTTCATTATACTCCGCCTTTTACTCTATATAAAATACACATTTTCCCTGCCAACAACCATTTCTCATCTATTTTATCCTTTAATGCTTTTTATCGCCCACTGCTTATATGTATTTTTCATCCCACTATCTTCTTTACTATTTCCTTTTTACGATTTAACTTCTTCTAATCATGTAACTTATTTAAAAACTCCGTAAAATTATTAGCAATATAGAATACATTTTCTCTCGCTACTTCCTCTGC
>NZ_JAEHBQ010000148.1:0-227 GCF_016483555.1 Bacillus cereus group sp. N14 | reverse complement strand
TCGAGGTGGAAGCATGGTGACATGTGGAGCTGACGAATACTAATAGATCGAGGACTTAACCATATAATATGTAGCAATGTTATCTAGTTTTGAAGGAATATATATTAAAATTCCTTTTGACATTCTGAAAAGAATGTGCATAATGATAAAAGTCTGGTAATGATGGCAGAGAGGTCACACCCGTTCCCATACCGAACACGGAAGTTAAGCTCTCTAGCGCCGATGGT
>NZ_JAEHBQ010000147.1:0-228 GCF_016483555.1 Bacillus cereus group sp. N14 | reverse complement strand
CAAGTTAAAAGTAAAAGAAAAACAAGTTTTGATTGAGAAAGTTGGTTGGGTAAAAACATCCGAAAAGTTACCTGTAGGGGTTAAGTACTCTAATCCACGCATTAGCTTTGACGGTAAGTATTGGTATTTGTCTGTCGGTATTGAACAGGAGTTTACAAAAGAGAAGTTAACGGCTGTTTCGTTAGGAATAGATATTGGAATCAAAGAATTAGCATATTGTTCTGATGG
>NZ_JAEHBQ010000146.1:0-229 GCF_016483555.1 Bacillus cereus group sp. N14 | reverse complement strand
GCTACAATAGATAATTTCAATTTAGTTAAACAGTGGGGGAATTATAACGATAGTGATAATGTAGAAATTATTGAGGTAAAGGGGAATATTAAGGAGCTTCGCTATTATCTAATGCACTTTCAAACAGAGGAGGACCGCAAGAAACCTTTTGAATTGTTTGAAGCTATAAGAGAGTTAACGAAAAACCACAAAGCAATTATATTTTGTAATTGTCGGGGAGAGGTAGAAG
>NZ_JAEHBQ010000145.1:0-229 GCF_016483555.1 Bacillus cereus group sp. N14 | reverse complement strand
ACCATACACTGATACCCACTAGTACAACTATGATTAAACCAACGATTCCCTGTTTCATCCCTAATCCTCCCTTTCTTTCCGCTTATTTCGGCAAATAAGGTGCTGGGTCGACTTGACCAAACGTCAAAGATGTTTTGATCTCAAAGTGAAGATGTGGCCCTGTTACTTGCCCTGTTCTTCCGCAAACACCTACCTGTTGACCGACTCCAATGTTTTGACCTTCCTGTAC
>NZ_JAEHBQ010000144.1:0-230 GCF_016483555.1 Bacillus cereus group sp. N14 | reverse complement strand
CGTGGTGTAGTGGTTAACATGCCTGCCTGTCACGCAGGAGATCGCCGGTTCGACCCCGGTCGGGACCGCCATTTTAACTTCTGCTATTTGGCAGTTGTTTTTTATTGGACATTATGTTACAATAACATTTGTCTTTGGAAAGAAGATAAATATTTCGATGGGCTATAGCCAAGCGGTAAGGCAACGGACTTTGACTCCGTCATGCGCTGGTTCGAATCCAGCTAGCCCAG
>NZ_JAEHBQ010000143.1:0-231 GCF_016483555.1 Bacillus cereus group sp. N14 | reverse complement strand
GATTATTGCGTGAGTTGCGGGAGGGCGTGAGGGCCGTGGCGTAAAAGTAGTTACAGTAGTGCCCGCGGACAAAAAGATAGGGAAGAAAACGATAAACGGGGTTGTGATGCTATCAGACGTTCAACCGGGAGCCCCGCGGGCGCTTTTAGAAGGCTCCGACTTACCGCGGATTCGAACAGGGGGGCGATCTGGAGTAGCGACAACACATGGAGCTCGTCATAACGCAAAAAG
>NZ_JAEHBQ010000142.1:0-232 GCF_016483555.1 Bacillus cereus group sp. N14 | reverse complement strand
CTAGTATGCTCGCAGGTATCCCGAAAGGACCTAGTGTCTACTCGCCCTTTTTAAAAGAGGATCGTGCGAAAGGACGCCAATCTCTCATATTAGACGAAATGGTAGAACAAGGTTACATTACGAACAAACAAGCAACGTCAGCAAAAAAACAGCCACAAACTATTGCCTCATTAGATACAAAAAAAGTGGCAGAGATAGCACCTAATTTCCAAAATCCAGTACAAGCTTCACA
>NZ_JAEHBQ010000141.1:0-233 GCF_016483555.1 Bacillus cereus group sp. N14 | reverse complement strand
CAGATGGATCGATATTCCTTGCTAATACTGTTACGATTATCTGTTACCCTATATCTATTGCTAATGCTTCTATAGGCATTTTGATCGGTACGATTGGGGCAATTTCATCACGTACCGTTTCATTCCAAGTTATAGTACCAACTATTACTGCTGCAAAACCAATTACGAATCACTCAGGCACTACAATCCACTACACGTACGATCCCTCCAAACCAGCCATCCTGCCGATGGAG
>NZ_JAEHBQ010000140.1:0-234 GCF_016483555.1 Bacillus cereus group sp. N14 | reverse complement strand
TACCTACATTGAACAAGTGGTTAAACACTTGAGTACATTTAGCGGATTCCCACTTGTTGGTGCAGAGCATTTAGTTGATGCAACGCAAAACACAGATGCATACACAGAAGTATCTGCGGCATTAAAAGTATTTATGATGAACATTTCTAAAATTGCAAACGATCTTCGCATTATGGCATCTGGTGCACGTGTTGTATTGGCGGAAATTCAATTACCAGCTCGTCAACCAGGTTC
>NZ_JAEHBQ010000139.1:0-235 GCF_016483555.1 Bacillus cereus group sp. N14 | reverse complement strand
ATATAAAACGGACGACAGAATCGAATCTTGGCCATGATGAAAACTGGCGCAGTACGCGATAAGAAAGGAAATGACAGATGCAGTCTATTAAACCAGTAATGGAAGAATTGTATGAAATAGAATTGAATGAGTTAGAAGCGAATGATTTGTTTCCAAAACCACCTAACTGGAGATTGTCACCGCGTGCTGTTCGTACGTTTATTATAGTACAAGAAGAACCGCTTCTTTTGGAAGG